>JBFXBB010000366.1:0-2505 GCA_050183685.1 Amphiplicatus sp. | reverse complement strand
CCCCCGGGGGGGGCCCCGCTTCCGTTTCCTCCCAAAAAAGGAAACTTGCGGCTACCGCCCTCGAACCCCCGCAAGGCCGGAGATCAAAGTGAGGAGCCCGCCCCCTCCTGCAAGATAGGAGCCCCACTGGATGCTGTCTGATCCGTGGTCGCCTCCCATCATGGTCAGCGCGAAATAGCCGATCGCGCCGATGACGACGACGCCCGCCACTGTCGTCACGAAGCTCGTCGCGCGCCCGACGACCGGCACAAGACCGAGAACGCCAAGCGCCGCCGCGACCGCCGAAATGAAGACGGCCGCGAAAATCAATTGCCCCTTGACGCCGCCCTTCGGCGCGCAATCGCCCGCTACGGAATAATTGCCGGCGCGCCAGCACTCTATCGTGTTTTCAACAAAGGCGTATCCGGATTTCGGCGTCATCGCCTTTGCATCCAGCACAGGATCGCGCACCTCAACCGAATACATCGGCGCAAAGAGAATCGCCGCAATCACCGCCAAAGGAAGAAGAATTCGGATCATCCCGTTCGCCCCGTCCCCGCCCCGACGCTGCAAGCTTAACCTTTCGTAAGGGCGGCGCCAAGGCCGGCGGGGGCGAGCGCCTCGTCAAGCGCGATGTCGAGCGGGTGAAGCGCGGCAGGCCATTGGAAGTCCTTAAGAATTCGAGCCCTTGCCGCAGCGCCGAGACGCGCGCGACAGCGCCCATCCCTGAGAAGGCCGATGACAGCCTCCGCAAAGGCGTCGGCGTCGGCGGCGAGCAGAATTTCCGAGCCCGGCGTCGCGCCGACGCCTTGATTGGCCGCAGGCGTCGCCACGATGGCGCGCGCCATCGCCATGCCTTCGAGCACCTTATTCTGGACGCCGCGAGCGACGCGCAGCGGCGCGACCACAGCCTTGGCGTGCTGAAGGAACGGCCGCACGTCGTCGACCCGGCCCGTCACCGCAACCCCATCGCGGGAGGAAAGCGCCTTGACCGCCCGGACGGGACGCGGGCCAATGATGGCGAAACGCACGCCCGTCGCCGCGCGGATTCGGGGCCAGATTTCCGTCGCGAACCAGACGGCGGCGTCGACATTCGCGGCGTAGTCCATCGCCCCGACAAAGACGACCTCGGCGGCGGGAGCGGGCGGCGGATAGTCGCGAGGCGCAAAATACGCCGCGTCGACGCCATTCGGCAGCATACGGAGTTTTTTCTGCGCCTCGCCGAAAGCGTCAGCCTCCGCCTGGCTGACGACGAAGGCGGCGTCGGCCCAATCGAGAATGCGTATTTCCTCGCGGGCGACGCGCGCCGCCTCCCGTCTGAAAATCGCTCTCGTCAGGCCGCCCGCCTTCGCCGCATAGTCGCGCCATTTCGCGGAATCGGCGTCGCAGAGATCGACAAAGCGTAGCCCCCTCGCCTTTTCGATGTAAGGCGCCATCGAGGAGGAAAACGCGAATTCGAGGACGACGCGCGCGCGCAAGGCCTCGACATGCCGGCGCATCGCGGCGCTTTCGAAATAGGCAAAGCTCAGGGGCGCGCCGGAAGCAAGACCCCGCGCGCTCAATATCTTCGCGCAAAAAGGATCGCGGCGTTCGAGATAGACGCTCTCGCAGAAGCCTTTGAGAAATGCCTCATGCGCGAAATCGACCTCGTCATCGACAAAGGCGGCGAGATGAACGCGGAAGCGCCGCGCGAGATGGTCAAGCAGCCGGCAAGAGCGGATCTTGTCGCCCTTGTCGGGCGGATAGGGAATCCGATGCGCGAGGAAAAGAATCTCAGGCCCGCTCATGCGATGTGGCGCGCAAGGACCGGCCCCGCGCGATTGGCGAGCCCGAGCGGCAAGCGCCGCCAGGCAGAGACCGCCGCGCGGTATCGGGGATTTGCGGGGCTTACATTCGGCGTCGCGCGCGCCTTGAGGAGGGCGTAGTGATAGTCGAGCGGGCGCGGCTCGGCCCCCCAATATTTTTTATAGTCGAAAGAGCCGGAGCCATATTTGCTGCGGCCGAAGTCGAACACCGCCGCGCCTTTTAAGGCCGCACGGCGCATTTGCAGCCAATAGGCGAGATCATAGGCGCGAAGCGCCCGCGCTTCCCCCCGGCCGCCGACATAGTAAGGCATCACCCGATCGCCGAAATAAAAGGAAAGGAGCGCTAAGATCGGCGCGCGCTCTTTGCGGAGCGTCAAGATTTCGACCCGGCCCGCAAATTCCGTCATCAGAGCCGCGAGAAAGACGCGCGAAAAGACCGGCGTACCGTGATCACGCATCGCTTCAGCGTAGAGCGTGTAGAACGCCGCCTCATCGCCGTCAAAATCAGCGTTCAGCGCGCCTGCGGCGAGCGCGGCCTCGGCCTTCCTGACTTCCGCGCGGCGGCGGCGGGGAATGCGGTTTAGATTTTCGCTCTCATCCGTCGGCAGAATGAATTCAAATCCCGCATAGACGCCGCGCTTGACGATCCAGCCGCCGAGCGGCGCCGGCGCGCCGCGCAATTCGACATAACCCGCGCGGCGGCGTTTTCCTTGTTCCACCG
>JBFXBB010000365.1:0-2517 GCA_050183685.1 Amphiplicatus sp. | reverse complement strand
CTTTTCGTCGGTTTCGGACGCGTTATGAGCCGGAATGGTCTCCTGCGCCTTCCTATTCAACGGCTTTAAATGCACAGCGCCTCCTGTTCCGGTCTCTACGACAATGCCGGATGCGTTCAGTCAATTATCGAGTTGACAAACTTTTGCGGGCCGACGACCAGATGCGCGCTTGCCTCGATCGGCGCATCGCCGCCTTTGTACGTCGCGATGATTTTCAAGTTTCCATAGTTGTTCTTGTTATTCTTGCGCCGAGGGTTCGGACCGGCGGCCGCGGGACGGAAGAGTCCGTCATCGCCTATGACGCCTGCGAATTTATCGTCTTCGTCAATCCCGGCGGCTTCATCCCAAGGCTCGATCGACCATCGCACGGGAACTGCCCCCAAGCGCAAATCGTCCTTTGTCTCCGGCTTTCCATCGGGGCCGTTTTCATAAGCGACCGCCTCGAATTGAACACCGACCGGCGCCATCTGTCCGCCGCCGCCTCCGACACGCGCCAGGGCATTGGCCGGCGCCACCCTGATGGCGTCGACCTTCTTGACAATACTGAGCGTGACGTCGGTCGATTTGCTTCCAAGCCGCACATCCCTTTGCCCGACGGGCGCTCCGGGGGCCGCCAGAACTTCAAGGATGATTTTGTCGTCGCTGAGATATTGGACGTTCAATATCTCGACGCCAGGGCCGAAATCTATTTTATTGTTCGTAGACTTCAGCTTATAGCCATAAAGCGAAACGCGTGACTTTTCTCCGGCGACGACGAATTCCGGCGCTGCGCCGAAAAGTTGCGCTCGCGCGGGCTCCAATTTGCGCGCACGGTAGTCAGCCCCCAATTCATTGGCGTCCGCTAGGAAGACACGCCCCTGCAAATCCTGATTCACCCGGGAATAGGTTAGCGTCTCCAACAGGCGCGCGCCTTCAAGGTCCGATACGCCGCGCCATTCATACCCCGTATACACGGTCGCAACGCCGACCCCGCTCCACGTCTCGCCGCTTGCGAATTCATATGAATAGTTTTTATCATAATGGTCTTTTCCTTCGGATGCGGCGGTTATTTTCACTGTTCCGAAATACGGACCGCGGCCCGGCCAGTATCCCCGGGCGCCCCAAAGACCTGACAGGTCATCTTTTGGCGTCGAACGCCAGTCGGCCCATGCCTTGGCATGCAAAGGGTAAAGCTCGCCGAGCAGTTCGGCAGTATATTTGTCGGCGATCTCGAACCATCCGAGCGACCGACTAAACTCCTTGAATTTATCGCTTTCGAACGAGATAAACCGCGCTTCCGCGGAAGGGAATTGACCGACATGCGTGTGAACGAGCCGCCGCCATTCCTCGGCGTCCCGTCGTTGCAACGCCACCCGGCCATAGCTGTGACACCCCGCGCACTGCGCTCCGACATCGCCATTTTCGATATGACGCGGCGTGTTATGTCGCTGCTCCAGCAATGAGCGATAGGGCTCCGCCTCCAAGGGGGCCAATCCCTGATTGTCCGCGAGATATTTGATAATCGTGCGGCGGTCATCTTCGTTCACCTGTACGCCATGCCAGACCAACATACGGTCGATCGTCATCGCCCACCCTTCGGGCGTTTTGCGAATTTGCGATATGCGAAACCATTGATTGGCGTCCTCATTATAGGCATGGCATCCGCCGCAATTCATGTTGATGACGTCAACCGCCGTATCGGCGGCGGCAAGCGACTCCTCGATCTCTCCGACCCAAGTCAAACCCAAAAACGCAAAAACCAATAAGATGCGCGCCCTTATGACGCCGGCCGATCTATGGAGCATTGCTTTCAAATCCGCGAATGGCCCGTTTTGCTCTCGGTGCTCATGACGAATGCTGGCGGTTCCTCAACTCGACGGCTCAAACGGGGCGCTCTTCGCCCTCTCCTTGAAACGCATTCTTTCAAAGACAGGCTGCTCAACCATAGCCATATTCGGAAATCTCAGGGGGAACGGAAAACTGGGCCCTATCTAGGATGACTTCTATCTTGCCGGACTCCGCAACGAATTTCACGGCTGAACGCTTTTCCTCGCGATGAGGCTAAACCAACTTTAAGGCCGTCAACGGCGCTCGACGCTCCCCGCAGAACGCCATGTCGTATTTCTGAGGAGAGGAAACGCCGTTAGAACTTGCCTCTGCTCTATCAGCGCCCAATGTCGTCGACGACGGAGCCGCGCTCTAATTCTTTTCGGGCCCGGAGCGCGAGGGGCCGCTAACAGCATCTAAAAAAGCTTAAGCCATAAAATATTTTGACTCATGGCGTTTCAAACCCCGTAGCTGAATTTCAAAGAAATTCGGTAGATCTCCGAATATCGGTCAAGCGCGTTGACCCGCGTCTGTCCGCATGATATTTTTTTAATGGTTTTAAGCGCTTAAAGCACATTTCATGTCCGGCATTTTCAAAGCCTTTCGAGAACATGAATCAGTGATCAGGCGGATCGTCGGCAAGTATAGCTCGAACCCGTCTGTTATTGTCGAATTAACGCAGGAGACATTCGTCAGGGCCTATGCCGCGGT
>JBFXBB010000364.1:0-2518 GCA_050183685.1 Amphiplicatus sp. | reverse complement strand
CAGAGCGAAATCGAGCCGCCGGCCTGGGCTTTCACATGCCCCTGCGTTCCCGCATTCGCGCCCGTCGTCCAGTCGAGCCGGCCATGCGCGAACCAGTCATCGGCAAAGCCCTCAAGGCCCGTCGCGACGAAGCGCGCTTCGTCGACGAGGCTCTGAACGGCGCCCTCGCCCTTGAAGGCCGGCGCGTCGAGATCGACCCCGCAGCGCGCGTCGCCCAGCCTTGCGTCGCAAAGCCGCTGATAGACCCGCCCCCGCGTTTCGTCGAGCGCGGCGGCGGCGCCGCGAATCTCGGCGGTGAAGCGTCCGCCCTCGCGCTTGACCTCGCCGATGACGCCCCGCTTCAAGAGGAGGCGTTGATCCGTGTCCGCCCAATTGACGCGCCAGATCTCGACCGCGGCCCCGTCGAAGCGGCCCGAGGCGAGCGCGCCCGCCGACAGCCGCGCCGAGGAAAGCGCGCCCGCGATCTCCTGATTGTCGACGGCGAGATCGGCCGAGGAGGCGAGCGCCGAGCCTTCCGCGCCCGTCTCGGGCTCATAGCTCTCGCCGCCGAAGGAAAGCGCGCGGTCATGGTCGGTGAAGCCGAACACTTCCCCGTCCGCGCGCTCAATGCGCCAGCAGGTCGCGAGCGTCGTCGCGCCGCCGGCAAGATGCGCGGCAAAGAGAGGATCGAGCGCGCGCATCAGACAAGGACCTCGATCAGGGGGATCGACGGGATGTCGCCGGCGCGAAAGGCGGCGAGATTGATCCGGAGACTGTCCGCGTCGAAGCGGACGGGCGTGTCGAAAAGAAAGCCCGCGGTGATGACGGCGCTCGCCGCGGGCGGATCGTCGAAGGTTATAATCCCCGTCGTCTCGTCGAGCGTGAAGGGCGCGCCCGCCCCGCCGACGGCGGCGAGGACCGAGCCCGCGACCGGCTTTCGGATCGGCCGCGCCGCGGCCGCGCCGCCGCTTTGATAGGTCTTGTAGAGCTGGAACTGGGTCTCGGCGCCGTCGCCTATGGCGACGATCTGGTCGTTCGCCTGCGGATCATTGGCGAGCGGGCAGGATTTGTGATCGAACGGGTCGCGGAAGCGAAAGCCGTGAAGCCGGCCCTTGCGCGCCTCGAAAAAGGCGATGACGGCCTCGATATCGGCGAGCGATTTGACGCCATAGCCGGCATTGTAGCCGCGCCGCGAGGCGGCCCAGGGCGAATTGCGCTCCTCATGGCCCGAGACGAGCGTGACGATCTCGGTGCGCCTTGTCGGCCCGCCCTCGGAATTGAAGGCGATGTCGACGGGGAAGAGAACTTCGTGAAACTGGGTCATCTTATGCTCCGGGTTGTCTCAGGCGGGCGGGGGCGCCGTGCGTCATAAATTCCGTTGCCCCTTGGCGAGCGCTCTTGCGAGCGCGGCGGCGATCTGCGTTTCGGACTGCCGGAAGGACTCCGCGTTGGAAACGCCCGGCAGCGTGATGTTGACGGTGACGGGCGCCGGCGCGGGCGCGCCGATTTGTCCGCTGACGGCGGGCGTGAAAAGCTCAGGGCCCCGCTCGCCGACAAGATAATGCGCGCCCGCCGCGACGAAGCCGCCGCCCGCGCGCGCCCCGCCAAAGGCGCTCGCAACGAGGCTTTCGAGCGGCTTGCGGACAAGCGTGTCGACCGCGACGCGCTTCAAATCGCCGACAATCGAATTGGCGAGCGATTTCAGGGAAAGCGAGCCCGTTCGCGCGGCGCGCGACAGGTCGCGTTCGATCGAGCGCGCGGTCGTCGAAAAGACCTCCTCGATCAGGGCGGCGGCGGGCGCGATCTCATTCTCGGCGATGCGCGCGATCTCGGCGCCCGCCTCTGAGAGCCCCGAGGAAAGCCCCGAGGCGTCGATCGAAAGGGCGATGCGCTCGGTCATGGGCGCTGATCCGGATAAGCCGCGGCGAGCCGCTTCACCTCAGCGAGGCAAAGCCGCTCCGAGGGCGCCGCCGCCGCCAAAAGCCAGCGCCATTCGGCGAGCGAGAGCGACCAGAACGCGTCACGGGAAAGGTTCATGGCGCTTGCTCCGAGGACGAACCATCGCGCCCAAGGCAGACGGGCTTTTTTTCGTCCCGCTCCGCCTCCTCGCGGAGCGCGTGGAAGGCCGCGCCGATCGCTTTGGCGGCGGCCTTGAAATCGATGTCGCTCGACTTCAGGAGGTCGAGCGTCAGGGGCGCGCCCCCGCCCGCGACAAGCGCGTGCAAGATCAAGAGGAGATCGCGCGCGGTCGGCTTTTTGAGCCGCTCCATCAGCGCGTCGATTCCGTCGAAGCTCTCTTCGAGCGCGGCGAGCGCGCCGAGCGTCAGGCGGAGGCGGCGCCTCTCGCCATTGACGAGAAGCTCCGCCTCGCCGGGAAGAAGCGGGCTCATGGCGCGGCCTCGAAGGACAGGGCGCCGGCCGATTCGAGCGCCATCGCCATTGACGCCTCGCCGTCATGCTCGCCCGCATAATCGAGATTGGCGATTTGAAACGGGCCCTCGATCTCGCCGAGGCCGGGCACGACAATGCGCCAGTTCCG
>JBFXBB010000363.1:0-2564 GCA_050183685.1 Amphiplicatus sp. | reverse complement strand
CGCCTCTCTTTTGTCAAGCTCTCGCGTTCAGGCGAACGGCGGAGGTTTTTTTGCTGTCTTGCGCGACTGCGTAAAATCAGTCGTTCCATGCCGCCGGCCGCAAAGGCGCGGCGGCGTTTTCCTCCCTCGCGGCGATTCTTTCCCGCTCCTTAACGCGGCTTGCGAAATTGCGGGACAGGCGCGAGCGGATCGGCAAGCTCCCGGGCGTAGGACTGGGACCCGGCCGCTGCATCGGCCCTGTTCATCCTAGGAGCCTCATGGCCGGCATTCCCCGCATTCCCCGCATTCCCGCGGCCGATATGATGCTCTTGATCGATCGCCTCGGCGCCGAGCGCCGGCGCGGCGCGGCCAAAGTCGGCGCCAGCGCGGGGCTTGTCGCCTTTGTCGCCGCGGCGGGCGCCGCGGCGCGGGCCGATCTCAGCCTTGAAGCCTCTGAGGAGGCCGCCGACGGTTATCTTGTGGCCGCAACGCCGGACGATGTTCTGGCGCTCGCCAATATCTGCGCCTCGCCCGCTGGCGCCGTCGGCGCCGAAATCGACCATGTCTTGCATGAACGCGCGCTTGCCGCCTCCTTCGACGCCGATGATTTCGGCTGCCGGCTCGCCTCGCGGCTTGTCTCGCCCTTTGGCGGGGAGGCGGCGCATGACCATGCGGCGGCCGAAACGCCGGGCGACCGTCACGATCACGCCGCGCCGGCCGCGCCCGCGCCGCAGACTCATGCCGCACATGACGCCCATGCGGGGCATGCGGGCCGTCACGCCGCGGCGAGCGACATTCCTTCCGCCCATGCGGTCCATGACGTTCCTTCCGCCCATTCGGGGCGCGACGATGACGGGCCGCCCGTCTCCGTCGAGCGGCAAGCGCGCGGCCATGAGGCCAGCCACGACGCGCCGCCTTCGTCGGCGCACGCCCCGTCCGCGCCTATTCATGGCGATCATGCCGTCGCCGGGGCGCCTTCATCTGCGGGGCCCGATCTGCAAGCGGCGCTCGCCTGGCTCGGCGAGAGCAGCGCGCCGGCGCCGGCCGCGCCTCCGCACGGCCACGCGCTCATCGCCGAAGCGCCGCCCGCGGAGCTTCTCCCGCCGGCTGCGCCTGAAATTTAGCGTTGCGTTTCTGACATGGGGGGCGTTTCAGGCGAGATCGTCTCCACGACCGTCATCCTGAACAAGCCGCGCCTCTAGATCATACGGCGATCAATCCGAGTCAGAGCCCCGCGGCCCATCCTTCGTGACGGCGCTTGCGCGCCTCCTCAGGATGAGGCCCGTGCTTGTTTGCAATAGTGCGCCGCCTCATCTTGAGGAGCGCCGAAGGCGCGTCACGAAGGATGGGCCGCGAGCGCGCCGATCGAGATGAAGTGCTCGCCGCGCTGGCGCGCGGCTTGTTCAGGATGATGGAGAGAGGGAGCGGCGGAAGATAACGGCGAGGAGGGGTGGAGGCGCCTCGCATCCCGCACCCTACACCCTTTCGAGCAAGGTCAATAGCGGTAATGTCCGGACTTGAACGGGCCGTTTTGCTCGACGCCGATATAGTCGGCCTGCGCCTCGGTCAGCCTCGTCAGCTCCGCGCCGACCTTTTCGAGATGAAGGCTCGCCACCTTCTCGTCGAGATGCTTCGGCAGGACATAGACTTCGTTCCTGTACTGATCGCCTTTCGTCCACAGCTCGATCTGCGCGAGCGTCTGGTTGGTGAAGGACGCGGACATGACAAAGCTCGGATGGCCCGTCGCGTTGCCGAGATTGAGGAGCCGGCCCTCGGAGAGCAGCAGCATTCGCTTGCCGTCGGGGAACTGGATCATGTCGACCTGATCCTTGACGTTCACCCATTTATAGTTCCGCAGCGCGTCGACCTGAATTTCATTGTCGAAATGGCCGATATTGCCGACGATCGCCATGTCCTTGAGTTTCCTCATATGGTCGAGCGTCAGAACGTCCTTGTTGCCGGTGGCGGTGATGACGATGTCGGCGCGGGGCGCGGCCTTGTCGAGCGTGACGACTTCGAAGCCGTCCATCGCGGCCTGGAGCGCGCAGATCGGATCGATCTCGGTCACAAGCACGCGCGCGCCGGCGCCTTTCAGCGAGGCCGCCGAGCCCTTGCCGACATCGCCATAGCCGCACACGATCGCGACTTTTCCCGCCATCATCACATCGGTGCCGCGCCGAATGCCGTCGACAAGCGATTCGCGGCAGCCATATTTATTGTCGAATTTCGACTTGGTGACGGAATCGTTGACGTTGATCGCCGGGAAGGGGAGCGTTCCCTTCTTCTGACGCTGATATAGCCTCAAGACGCCGGTCGTCGTTTCTTCCGTGACGCCGCGGATAGTCGCCTTCAGCCTCGAATAAAATCCGGGCTGTTTGGCGAGGCGGCGCTTGATCGTTTCGAAGAGATGTTTTTCCTCCTCATTGGCGGGATTGGCGATGAGGGAGGGGTCCTTTTCCGCGTCGGCGCCGAGAAGGACGAGCAGCGTCGCGTCGCCGCCGTCGTCGAGAATCATATTGGCGAGTTCGCCGTCCGGCCATTCGAAGATTCTGTCCGCGAGATCCCAATATTCCTCAAGCGTTTCG
>JBFXBB010000362.1:0-2576 GCA_050183685.1 Amphiplicatus sp. | reverse complement strand
CCTGATCGACGCGTTTCTCGGCGCGGCGTCACCGATCCGCGCAGCCGCCTGAGGCCGGCCAGGATCTGCGCGCGCG
This sequence comes from Amphiplicatus sp., assembly GCA_050183685.1. Classification (GTDB taxonomy): domain Bacteria; phylum Pseudomonadota; class Alphaproteobacteria; order Caulobacterales; family Parvularculaceae; genus Amphiplicatus. Next base: position 2,500 of record JBFXBB010000362.1, on the reverse strand, counting down.
GGCCCGCGGCAAGATCAATCGCAAGACTCGACAATACTTCGCCCTCGTCGGCGAGGCGACGCTTATAGGGCGCCTCGCCCGCAAGAAGATCGTAAACAGAATATCCATTATCGCAATAATATTGCGCGGCCTGGGCATGGGCCGCCATGCCCGGCTTCAGTTGGTTGTTGTCTTCGAATTTGAACCCGCTTTGATAGTTATGGACGTGGTCGCCATCGACAAGATTGTAAAGGCAGGCGACGACTTCCTCGCCCGAAAAAAGCTGCAAGATGTCGATGCGCTCCGGCGCCGCGCGGGCGAGTCTTTCGTGAAACGCCTTGAACGCCTCATTGTCGAAGACGCCCTTGAGGCCGCGGCGGCGCCAAGACTCTTCGTGCAGCGCGATCAGCGTCTCCCAGGCGCGCGCGCGCTCTTGCGGCGTCTCGGCCCTCCTGAGCGCGACGGTCCCGCGCTGCTCATAGAGACGCTCGGCGCGCCTCACCTGCGCGCGCAATGAAGGGCTTCGCGTCTCAAGGTAAGCGCCGCCCGCCTCGCGCAGAGCGGCTAGATCGATGGCGAAGGTCGGCTGTCTCGTCAGCACACGGATGCGATAGCCCTTCATCGCGGCGGCGGCGCGCGCGGCGTCTGCTAGGTCGGCGCGCGCATTTCGAAGTATGAGTTCGTCGACCGGTCCGACGGCATCGATGACCGCGAGGAGCGCCTTTTGGCGACACTCTGAGGGCGCGCCCCGCGCGAGAAGAAAATCGTTATATTCAATATAGACCGAATCCCGGACGTCGTCTCCATACTCATGAAGATGCGCCGTATGCGAACCAATAAGCCAGGGACGACGCCGCGGCGAAAGACCGACCACGCCGAGCAGCGCGCTCTCGCCTCTCACCGCATAAAGGACGGCTTGCGGCGGCGCTCCCCCAAGCCAGGCTTCCATCCATGCCGGGCTGAGAAAAATCGAGGCGTTCCCGGCGCGCTCATAAAGCGCCCGCCAATCTGCAAGCAACCGCGCGGGGTCCGACAGTTTTTCGACCGTGACCGCCGTCATGCGGCGTCTCTCGCCAGCGCTTCCTCAAAAAGCGCCCTGTGCGCCGCGGCCATGCCCTCAAGACCGAAAGCGGCCGCCGCTTTTTCGGCGTTCGCCGCGCCCAAGCGCGCGCGCAAGTTCTCGCTTTGCACGAGACGACGCAACGCCATTTCGAAGGCGCGTTCATCGCCAAGCGGCGTTGCAAATTCCGTATTGATCGGCGCGAGCATAGAGCGGATGTCGCCCGCCTGCGTCGTGACAATGGGAAGCCCGGCCGCCATCGCCTCCATCAGGCTCAAGGGCGCCTGCTCGGTGTCGGAAGAGAGCGCGAAAATATCGATCGACGCATAGGCCTTTTCGGGCTGCGTCGTCGCGCCGCGGAATTCCACGGCGGCGCCGCTTTTCCTGACGAGCGCCTCAAGGCGCGCGCGTTCGGGTCCGTCGCCGAAGATGACAAGCTTCGCCTTGGCGTCGGCTGGCAGGGCGGCAAAAGCGCGGATGAGACGGCCGACGTTCTTTTCCGGCCGGAGCCCGCCGACGGCGCCGACGATCACCGTTTCATCCACAGGCCGGCGCGGCGCGGCGCGGAATTTGGCGACATCAACGCCGTTCGTAATGAGGCGAAGACGCGCCGGCGAGAGGCGCCAGCTCATCAAAGCGATGTCGGCGAGCTTTTGCGAGGGAACGACAACGAAACTGTCGCGCAGAACAAGTCGCCGCAACAGCGCGCGCCGGCGTTTCTGACGCCGCGCCTCGTCGGCGCCGAAGCCGTCTTCATAGTGAATATGAGGCAGGCGCGCCCACAGGCGGTTCGCGATCGCGGCTTCAAGCGCGCCGAAATTATAGGTGCAGAGCATGTCGGCGCCGGCGTCAGCGATAACGCGCCTGAGGGCGTTGACATTGGCGAGGCTGACGAGACGCGATTTGCGGGCGCGAAAGGCCTCTATGCTGATCGAGTCTTCCGCGAAAGCGGAGCGCGCCGAAATATCGCCGTCCAGGCTGACGACATGGTGCCGGAACTCGTCCTGGAACGCCTCCGCGAGCGCGGCCAGCCGCATTTGCTGGCCGCCGCGCGCGAAGGAAGGAAAAATATGCAGGAGCCCAATCGCCCGCTCGCCGGCCAAAGCCGCCTCCCTTGCTTCCTGCTTTTTGCAGCAAGCCGCGGCGCCGGGGCAAGCCCATTCGTCCTATTACGTCTCGCATTTCGGCAGCGGGCTCGCGCCGCAAAGGACGACTTTGTCGCTTTGCCGCGGCCAGCGCGAAACGATTCTCTTGAACGTATAAGGCGCATGCAGAATCTGGTGCGTCAGCCCCGAGGAATAAACATAGTCCAGTTCGGCGACGATCACCGAGGCGTCTTTGTCGACGATCGCGTCGTCGCTCAGCTTCGTATATTGGCTGCCTACAGGGTAGGCGTTCCCGCCCGAATTGTTACGGCTCCAGGCGACGATCACGCGATTATTATTGCTCGGATCTCGAATG
>JBFXBB010000361.1:0-2618 GCA_050183685.1 Amphiplicatus sp. | reverse complement strand
CGGAAGTCAGAACGTGCTGATTTCCGATTTCTGACTTCCGATTTCCGGCGCGGAACGCCCCGGCGGGGCCGAAATAGGATCGACGAGCGTGTAAAGACGATGTTTTCGCCCGGTTGGCCTCCGTTATTTGGCCAAACTGAATAGTTGCCAATGACAACTACTCGGAAGAGTTCGCTCTCGCTGCGTAACGCGGCTGAGCAGCTCAAACGCTGAAAGTCCTGGCCCCTTCCAAGGGCCAGGCGGGGCCCCCCGGCGCCTGGCAACAGAAGCCGGGGACTTTCGAAGCGGCGCGGAACGGTGTTCTGCGCTCGGAGTTTTGGTTCTGCGGCCTCCGGGGGCCCAAAAAGCGAGCGCTGCGCGTTGAGCGACGTCGAACTCGACTATGAATATCTAACGCAACGCGCCCTGACGCGCGTTATCCACGATGTGTTGACCCTGACCGCCGAACTCGGCGCGACGCCCGGCGAGCATCATTTTTATATTGAATTTCTGACCACGGCCTATGGCGTCGAGATGCCGGACTATCTGCGCGGGGACTATCCTGAAAAGATGACGATCGTTCTCCAGCACCAGTTCGACAATCTGACGGTCGACGAGGACGGCTTTGCTGTGAGCCTCTGGTTCAAGGGCCGTCAGGCGCGCCTGTCGGTCCCCTTCGAGGCGATCACGAGCTTTGCCGATCCGAGCGTGCAGTTCGGTTTGCGCTTTAACGCGATCGCGCCATCGCCGGACCCCGGCATGGCCGAGACCGAGGCGCCGCGCCCCCCCGACGAAAAGCCCGAAAAGCCGGAAAAACCCGCGCCCGGCGCCGATGTCGTACGCCTCGACGCGTTCCGAAAGAAATAGGCCCGGGCGCACAGCGCAATTTGGCGCGAAGCGACAATGTCGCGGTTGCCCGCTCAATTCTTGATGGCTAAACGACGTCGTTCCTCGCGCCGCACAAAAATAAGGCTCCCATGACCAAAACCCGCACGGAAACCGACAGCTTCGGCCCTATCGAAGTCGACGCCTCGCGCTATTGGGGCGCGCAGGCCGAGCGTTCGCGCAATAATTTCAGGATCGGCTGGGAAAAGCAGCCCGCGCCGATCATCCGCGCCCTCGGAATCGTCAAGCGCGCCGCCGCCGAGACGAATATGGCGCTCGGCCGCCTCGACCCGAAAATCGGCGAGGCGATCGTCAAGGCCGCGCAGGAGGTGATCGAAGGCAAGCTCGACGATCACTTCCCGCTCGTCGTCTGGCAAACGGGCTCGGGCACGCAGTCGAACATGAATGCGAATGAAGTCGTCTCGAACCGCGCTATCGAAATCCTCGGCGGCGAGAGGGGGACGAAAAAGCCCGTCCATCCGAACGACCACGTCAATATGAGCCAGTCGTCGAATGACTGCTTCCCGACGGCGATGCATATCGCCTGCGCCGAGGAAATCCGCCACCGGCTGATCCCGGCGCTGCAAAAGCTGCGCAACGCCCTCAACGACAAAGCCGAAGCCTGGAAGGCGATCATCAAGATCGGCCGCACCCATACGCAGGACGCAACGCCCCTAACGCTCGGCCAGGAGTTTTCCGGCTACGCCAAGCAGGTCGAGAACGGGATCGCGCGGATCGAGCAGACCCTTCCCGCCCTGATGGAGCTTGCGCAAGGCGGCACCGCCGTCGGCACTGGACTCAATGCGCCGAAGGGTTTTGCCGAAATGGTCGCCGAGAAAATCGCCGCGATCACCAGGCTCCCCTTCAAGACGGCGCCGAATAAATTCGAGGCGCTCGCCGCTCATGACGCGATGGTGATGAGCCACGGCGCGATCGCGACGGTCGCGGCCTCGCTCTTTAAAATCGCCAATGACATCCGCTTTTTAGGCTCGGGGCCGCGTGCAGGACTCGGCGAACTCGCGCTTCCCGAGAACGAGCCCGGCTCCTCGATCATGCCGGGCAAGGTCAATCCCACCCAGTGCGAGGCGCTGACCCAGGTCTGCGCGCATGTCATGGGCAATAACGCCGCCATCCTTTTCGCCGGCAGCCAGGGCCATTTCGAACTCAACGTCTTCAATCCGATGATGGCGTATAATTTCCTGCAATCGGCGCGGCTGATCGCGGACGCCGCGGTGTCCTTCACCGATCATTGCGTCGTCGGCGTCGAGCCGCGCCTCGACAATATCAAGGCGGGGCTCGACCGCTCCTTGATGCTGGTGACGGCGCTCGCGCCCCATATCGGCTATGACAAGGCCGCCGAGATCGCCAAGACCGCGCATAAGAACGGAACGACCCTGCGGGAGGAAGCGTTAAGGCTAGGCTATGTCTCGGGCGAAGACTATGACCGGATCGTCCGACCGGAGACCATGATCGGCCCGAATTAACCCTCTTCACTCATCTATGGTCTGGTTCTTGCTCAGAGGACGGCGGCGCGAAAATTCGCCAGAGACTTCGCCGCCGCAATCGCAGCCGTCGAAAGGGTCAAGCATGGCCGACAACGCAAAATCGCCGAGCCAGGTCCGTCTGTCGCTCGCCCAGTTCCTCTTCGCCCACGACATCGATGTCGAAACGCTCTACAAGGCGCTCGGCGCGGACATCGCCCAGAGCGACAATGAGGCGGTCTCGCATATGGCCGGCATCATCGACGGCGTGAC
>JBFXBB010000360.1:0-2623 GCA_050183685.1 Amphiplicatus sp. | reverse complement strand
GCGCGGGCAGAGCGGACAGTCCCGCGTCGCTTCCGGGGCGAGGGCGAGCGGGACTGTGGTGGGAAAAGCAGGCAAGAGCGTCTCAACTCTGGGGCGTCTCAACTCTGGTCGGCGTCTTCGAAATCGTCTTCGAAGTCGTCCTCGAAATCATCATCATCGTCGTCGTCGACCGTCGAGCGCGGCTTGCGGGCCGCGGCCGCGCGGCCGATCACGTTCTCGATATCGGCGAGATCGATAAAGCGGTCGGCCTGCCGTCGAAGCTCATCCGAAGCCATCGGCGGCTGCGATCTTATGGTGGAAATGACGGTGACACGCACGCCCTGCGCCTGGACCGCCTCGATCGCCCTGCGGAAATCGCCATTGCCGGTGAACAGCACGACATGGTCAAGCTTCGGCGCCAGCGACATGAGATCGACCACGAGCTCGATATCGATCGAGCCCTTGAAGCGGCGCTTGCCTTGCGCGTCGGTGAATTCGCGCGAGGATTTCGTCACCATCGTGTAGCCATTATAGTCGAGCCAGTCGACAAGTGGGCGAAGGGGCGAATAATCCTGCGATTTATCGTCCTGTATCGCCGTGTAGTAATAGGCGCGCAGGAGCTTACAGTTTGACTGGGATTTTGCCAGTAAGCTCTTGTAATCCATATCAAAACCGAGGTTTCTTGAGGCTTTGTAGAGATTCGCGCCGTCGATGAAGAGGGCGGTTTTTTCGCCCTCGCGCAAACCGAGAAATGTGGTCATTTTGCCCTCGTCTAGTATCTGTCCGTCGGAAATATGCCGGGCGAGGAGGCCCGAGACTTTCAACCTAAAGACATGATTCTTATCGCATTAGGATCGAATTTGCCATTCGCAGGGGCGCCGCCGGCGCAGATTATGCTACGTGCGCTGGGCGCGCTTCAACAATTCGGCGCGGTCGAGGCGCGCTCGCGGATCTATCGCTCGCAGGCTTGGCCGGACCCGTCGGATCCGCCCTTCGTCAACGCCGTCGCCCGATTCGCCTGCGCGCTCGGTCCGGAGGCGCTGCTCGCCGCCCTCCATGCGGTGGAGACGGGATTCGGACGGCGACGGAGCGCCCCCAACGCGCCGCGGACGCTCGACCTCGATCTTCTGGACTATCGCGGGCTCATAAGGCGGGCGGGCCAGGCCGGGGGGCTCATCCTCCCGCATCCGCGGATCGCGGCGCGCGATTTCGTGCTCGCGCCGCTCGCCGAGATCGCGCCCGATTGGCGTCATCCGGAAACCGGAGAGTGCGCGGCGAGCCTGCTTGCACATCTTGGCCGGGAGCCCTATGTCACCGGCTCCGACCCTTTTTGAGGAGAATTGAATGGCCCGCGTCACCGTCGAGGACTGCGTCGAGAAGGTTTCCAATCGGTTTGATCTCGTCCTCCTCGCCGCCCATCGCGCGCGCATCCTGTCTTCCGGCGCGCCGCTCCTCGTTGACCGCGACAAGGACAAAAATCCTGTCGTCGCGCTGCGCGAAATCGCCGACGGGCAGCTCGCGCCCGCGGCGTTGGAGGAGGATCTCGTCTCGTCTCTGCAAAAGCAGATCGACGCCGAAGAGGGCGAGGACGGGGAAGTCTCCGAAAAGGCGGATATGCCGGAATTCGACAGAATGTCCGAAGACGAATATATTCGCGCATTGAAGGCGTCGGGCATGACGACGCCGCAATCGCTTCCCAAGGGCTAAAGCTGGGAGCGCTTACCGGGCGTTATGGCCGACTCCGTAGAAGGACACTTACCGCCCGTCGGCGCCGAAGATAACGAAAAATATGCGGCGAAGCAGGGCTCGCCACAGGAAACTCCTTCAGGTCCGTCTGATGCGCAGACGCAAGCTCGCGCTGAGCGACCGCCGGCGCAAGCGCCAACGGGTAAAGCTGTTTCGGCTGACGTGCCGCCGCCGGGTTCCACGCACCCCGTAGGCTTCATCCGCCAATATGAACTGGTCGACCGCGTCAAAGCCTATGATCCGGATGCGGACGAGGATCTTCTCAACCGCGCTTACGTCTTCGCGATGAAGGCGCATGGCGGCCAGACGCGGAAATCCGGAGATCCTTACTTCACCCATCCGCTCGCGGTTGCGAGCATTTTGACCGAGCTGCGCGCCGATCCGGCGACCGTCGCGACGGCGCTCCTCCATGACGTCGTCGAGGACACGGACACCTCGGTCGACGACATCAAGCGGCTTTTCGGGAGCGAGATCGCGAAGCTGGTCGATGGGGTGACGAAGCTTTCCCAGATCGAGCTGAAATCGGAGGCGAACCGCCAGGCCGAAAATTTCAGGAAGCTCGTCGTCGCGATGGCCGACGATGTGCGCGTGCTGCTCGTCAAGCTCGCCGACCGGCTTCACAATATGAGGACGCTCGGCCATGTCGCCGACGCCGACAAGCGCCAGCGCGTCGCCCTTGAGACGATGGAGATCTACGCCCCGCTCGCCGGCCGCGTCGGCGTCCAGCGCTTTCGGGAGGAGCTTGAAGACCTTTCTTTTAAAGAGTTGAGCCCGCACGCTTATGAAACGATCAAGACGCGGCTCGAAGCCTTGCAGCGCACGACGGTGACCGGCGTCGTCGAGCTTGCGCAGACTTTGCGCTCGCGCCTTGCAAAGGCCGGGGTCGCATCCGACGTCT
>JBFXBB010000359.1:0-2629 GCA_050183685.1 Amphiplicatus sp. | reverse complement strand
GACGGCGGGCGAAGCGACCGCCGCCCGCGCCGATTTCGCCGAACGTCTTGTCGAGACGAGTCTCGCCTGGCTCGTCCGCGGCGCAATCAATCGGGGCGAGCTCGCCGCCGACCAGAGCGAGGGCCCGGTGTCTGGAATCTTCGCTCTCGCTGGCGGCGACTTCGCGCATGAAGACCTTGCCCCTTACGGGCCGCTCGATATGGCGGTTCTCTATGACGAGAAGAATTTCGAAGGCCCGGCCGCGCGCATGGCCGAGCGCGCCTTCGTGCGCATCGGCGCGGAACTGCGGGAGGCCTTTCAAGGAAAACCCGGCGATTATCCGATCTTCGCCTTGCGGGCGCCTTTCGGCGCCGGCGTTTCGGGCGCCGGCCTCACCGAAACGCTCGGCCGGGCGAATGCGGCGCTCGGCGCGCCGCAGCAGGACGCGCTCAAGGCCTTCATGGCGACGGCGCGCGTCGTCGCCGGCGACCGGCGCGCAGGCGGCGCCTTTCTCGAAGCCGCCGAAGAGAAGATCTGGGGCGAGGCAAGCTTATTGAGCGAGGAGATCCGGGCCTCGCTTCGTTCGTCCTCGGACGATCCGCGCGCGCCGATCCGCGGGGTCGCCAACGTGTTGCGCCTGACGCTCGGCGCCGCGCGGCCGATCTTCCGGACGGCGAGCGCGCGCGCGGTCATTGAGACGGCGGCGAAATCGGCCGTTCTCGGCCGCGACCTCGCCGCGCGCCTCGTCGCGCATGATGAATTCGCGCAGGGCCTCGTCGCCCGCGCGCAGATGATGAAAGGCGCGGCCGCCTTCGGCGCGGCGAGCCAGGATGAAAAGGAGGCGCTCGCCGATCTTTGCGGGTTCTCGGACGCGGGCGGGCTCGACACGCTGCTGGCGGGCGTCGGGGCGGATGCGGGCAATGCGCTTGCGCGCCTGCTCGACGGACCGCAGGCTGAATTCGACCGCTTCCGGCCGGAGCGCGGCGGACCCGACGATGTCGACAAGCTCGAAGATCTGGGCTTTGAGGACGGCGCGGGCCTTGCGGGGCTGGTCGATCAATGGGCGACGATGACGGCGGCCGAGGGCGCGCGTTTTTCCGCGATCGCGCCGGGGCTTTTGACCGCCTTCGGCGAAACGCAGCGCCCCGATATCGCGGTCAGGCTTTTCGACGACCTCATCCGCGCCGCCGCCGACGATAACGCCTTCATCGAAACGCTCGCCGCGCCCGGACCGTTGCGCGAAGGCATGGTCGACGCCGTCGGCTGTTTCGGCGCCGCCGTCGCGCCGATCGCCGAATGCCCGTCTCTTGCGCGCGAATTCGCCGAGGAGCGCGGCGCCGAAACGCCGCGAAGCGGGACCGAATGGGTGCGCCGCTTCGCCCCGCCCAAGGCGCCGGCGGGCCTCGCCGAGATTGCGGCCTGGCGGCGCCAGTCGATCGCGCGCATCGCGCTCTACGCCGCCGCGGGCGACATGGGTTTTGACGCCGCCGCCGAGGCGCTTGAAGCGGTGACGAACGCCGTTCTTTGCGAGACGCTCGCCGCGGTCGGCAAGGAAACGCCGGGCGGGGCGGGCCTTGCGCTGCATGTTTTCGACGGACCCAATCGCGGCCTGCCGGGCGCGCCGACGCTCTTTGGATTCATTGCGTCGAGCGGCGCGGCCGAAGAGCGCGAGGCGTTCGTGCGCCGCTATATGGATGCGCTCGATCAACTGGGCGAGGGGTTTTTTGCGCTTGCGCCGGATGTCTCGCATCGGCCGGGCGGGGTTGCGGGGGGGCTTGCGCCCGACATCGCCGCCTTCAAATCCTTCATTCAGTCGGAGGCGGTCGCCTATGACCAGATCCTGCTTGCGCGCGCCCGCGTCATCGCCGGCGCCGACAAGGCGCAATGCGCGGCGAAAGCCGCGCTCAGAAACGCGGTCGCCAATCCGAAACGCTCCGACATTCTCTTCCGCGATCTCGATCGCGCCCGGGCGCAACGCCTGCGCCGCGACAAGGCGGCGACCGACTGGGACTTCGATCTCGCCGAGGGCGGGCTCCATGACGTCGAGCTCATCATCAGTACACTGATTTACCGGAACGCCGCCGCGCAGCCCGGCGTGCAAGAGGCGAGCGTCAATGAGGCGATCGACATTCTCGCGCGCGCCGGGGCCTTGCCGCCGAATGTCGCCGAGACGCTGAAGGCCGCGCGCGCCTTCTGGACGCGCCTTGCGGCCGCGCGCGCGCTCGCGCGTTGGAGCGATCCGCATCGCGAGCCGGTCAGAAGCCGCTTCGCCGCGCTTCTCGCCCGCGCCGCCGAAGTGCAGAATTTCAATCAGGTGCGTCCGATCATGCGCGGCTATGCCGACGAGGTCGGGAGGCTTTACGCCCAGCTCGTTCTCGGACGCCCGGCTTTAAGCCTCGTTGCGAATGCGTAGCGCGGGCGAGGAAGAGCAGCGTTCAAGCGCGTAAACGCGCAAGGCCGAGGCGAGCCCTTGCGGCGGGATTTTGCCTGTCCGGCGCGCGTCGATATCGGCGATGAGGGCGGGGAGCGAGCGGCCGTCGGCCCGCGCCAGGCGCTCAAGCGCGTCCCAGAATTCCGGCTCAAGCAGGATGCTGGTGCGATGGCCCTTGATCGCAATGGAGCGCTTTTTCATGCGCTCCCTTAGCCGGGC
>JBFXBB010000358.1:0-2630 GCA_050183685.1 Amphiplicatus sp. | reverse complement strand
CCGCCGGCCGCATGGCGAAGGCCGATATCGTCGAGCATTTCGCCTTTGTCAGCTTGCTGATCGCCGGCGTCTGCCTGATTTTCGGCGCGAGGAACGCGCGCGCCTTCGCCTTTCCCCTCGCCTTTCTTTACTTCATGGTTCCCTTCGGCGCCTCGGCCCTCCCAGCGCTTCAGGAGACGACGACCGGTCTTGCGGCGACGCTTCTCAATCTCGTCGGCGTCAACGCCGGACGCGCCGGTTTCATCATCACGACGGCGGCGGGGCCATTCCATATCGCGCCGTCTTGCGCCGGCCTTAACTTCCTTCTCGCCTCGCTCATGATCGCCTCGCTCTTTGCCGAGACTGCGCTTTCCGGTTGGCGCGCGCGCGTTGGATTCGTCTTCGCCGCTGCGGTTCTCGCCATCGCCGCGAATGCGCTCCGGGCGGCGATCGTCATCGGCGCGGCCACCCTGCTTGGCGGCGCCATCGCGGCCGATCACATTCTATTCGGCCTTATCTTCTACGCCATGCTGATCGCCGCATTGATCGCCGCGGGCGGGCGCCTCGCGCGCGCGAGCTAAGAGCGATGTGCGGCGTCGCCGGCATTGTCGATCTAGAGGGAACGCGAGAGATCGATCGGGGGGCGCTCAGGCGCATGACCGAGGCGCTCCGCCATCGCGGACCGGACGGCGAAGGCCAATATGTCGCGCCGGGGATCGGCTTCGGCCATCGCCGGCTCGCCGTCATCGACCAGGCGGGCGGCGCGCAGCCCTTCAAGATTCTCTCCCGCAAGGGCGTCCTCAATTACAATGGCGAGATTTACAACTACCAGGATCTCGCGCGCGGCCTCGCCGAAAAGGGCGTATTGCTGAGGACACGCTCCGATACCGAATTGCTCGCCGAAGGCTTCGCCTATGAGGGGCCCGGCTTTATCCGGTCGCTGCGCGGGATGTTCGCCTTCGCCTATTGGGACGCCAGCGAGCGCCGGCTTTACCTCTGCCGCGACCGGCTCGGCGAAAAGCCGCTTTATTACGCGGCGACGGATGACGGATTCATTCTCTTCGCCTCGGAAGTCCAGGCGATCGCGGCGAGCGGGCTCGTCCCGCTCGATCTTGATGAGCAAGCGATCGCCGACTACTTCCTCTATGGCTTCGTCCCCGATCCGAAATCGATCTTCCGGCGCATTAGAAAACTGCCGCCCGCGTCGATCCTTGCGGCCGCGCGGGGCGAGGCTATCCATATCGAGACCTACTGGCGACCCGACTTCTCCCCGGCTCCGATCTCCTATGACGAGGCCAAGGAGGAGTTGCCCGCGCTTCTTGACGAGGCGGTTCGTACGCAGATGATCTCGGACGTTCCCCTCGGGGCGTTTTTGTCGGGCGGGGTCGATTCTTCGGCGGTCGTTTCCGCGATGGCCGCGCGGGGGCCCGTCAAGACCTGCGTCATCGGATTTGACGATGACGCGCATGACGAGCGCGCGCCGGCGCGGCTTATCGCACGGCTCTATGAGACAGACCATGTCGAGGAGGTCGCCAGCCTCGACGCCGCCGCGCTTATTGACGAAATTGCGCGCCTTTATGGCGAGCCTTTCGCCGACGCCTCGGCGCTGCCGACTTATATGGCCGCGAAGCTCGCGCGCGCGCATGTGACGGTCGCGCTCACCGGCGACGGGGGCGACGAGATCTTCGCCGGCTATCGCCGCTACAAAATGTTCCTCGCCGAAGAACGGATGCGCGGACTTGCCCCACTCCCGGTGCGCCAAGCGAGCTTCGGCGCCATCGGCGCGCTTTATCCGAAGCTTGACTGGGCGCCGCGGCCGGCGCGCCTGAAGACGACGCTGCAAGCGCTCGGGCAGAGCCGGGCCGCCGGCTATGCGCGCGCGATGGCGGCCAATCTCCCCGAACGCGCGCGCAGAATATTGTCGCCGGACCTCAAACGCTCGTTGCGCGGCTACCGAAGCGAAAGCGTCGTCGAGGCGGCTATGACGGGCGAGCACCCGCTCGTCGCCGCGCAGTCCGCCGACTTCGCGACCTGGCTGCCAGGGCGAATGCTGACGAAGATCGACCGCGCGTCGATGGCGCATGGGCTCGAAGCGCGCCCGCCCTTGCTCGACATCAGGCTTGTCGAATGGGCGAACCGGCTTGATCCTTCATTCAAGCTGAATAATGGCGAGGGCAAGCGGATCTTCAAATCCGCGCTCGAAACCCGCCTGCCCGCTGAAATTCTCAATCGCCCGAAGCAGGGCTTTGCGCCGCCGCTCGCCGCCTGGCTGCGCGCTGAAAACGGTCCGCTCAAACGGCTCGAAGCGTCCTCGCCGTGGCGCCAATGCGGCTATGTCGATGCAAAGGCGGTCGACGCAATGGCCGCGGCGCATCAAAGCGGCGCCATCGACGCCTCGCAGGAGCTTTGGACCATTATCATGTTCGACGCGTTTCTCGGCGCGGCGTCAACGTTCCGCGCAGCCGCCTGAGGCCGGCCAGGATCTGCGCGCGCGGGCCCGCGGCAAGATCAATCGCAAGACTCGTCAATACTTCGCCCTCGTCGGCGAGGCGACGCTTATAGGGCGCCTCGCCCGCAAGAAGATCGTAAACAGAATATCCATTATCGCAATAATATTGCGCGGCCTGGGCATGGGCCGCCATGCCCGGCTT
>JBFXBB010000357.1:0-2644 GCA_050183685.1 Amphiplicatus sp. | reverse complement strand
ATCGAGCGCCTGCATGAAGCGCAGCACGACCGCGGCGAAGGCTTCGTTCAGCTCCCAAAGGTCGATATTCTTCTTTTTCATGCCGGCGCGTTTCAGCGCTTTTTCGGCGGCGAATTCAGGCCCCGTCAGCATGATCGTCGGTTCGGAGCCGACCGACGCGAAGCTGCGGATGCGCGCGCGCGGCTTCGCGCCGAGCTTCTTGCCGATCTTTTCGGTTCCGATGAGGACAGCGGCCGCGCCGTCGACGATCCCGGAGGAATTGCCGGCATGGTGTACGTGATTGATGCGTTCGATTTCGGCGTATTTCTGAATGGCGATCGAATCGAAGCCGAAATTCTCGCCCAGCATGGCGAAAGACGGCGAAAGGCTCGCAAGCGTCTGCATAGTCGTGTCGGAACGCACGGTCTCGTCATGATCGAGCGCGATCCCGCCGATGACGTCCTTGACCGGCACGACGGATTTCTTGAAACGCCCCTCCTTCCAGGAGCGCGCGGCGCGCTGCTGGCTCTCGGCCGCATAGGCGTCGACATCGTCGCGGGAAAAGCCGTATTTCGTTGCGATGAGGTCGGCGGAAACGCCTTGCGGCACGAAATATGTCTTGAACGCGACGGCGGGGTCGGTCGCGAAGGTGCCGCCGTCGGAGCCCATCGGCACGCGGCTCATCGATTCAACGCCGCCGCCGATCGCGAGATCGGCCTCTCCCGAGATCACTTTCGCGGCCGCGATGTTCACCGCTTCGAGGCCCGAGGCGCAGAAGCGGTTGACCTGAACGCCCGCCGCCGTCTCCGCGTAACCGGCGTTCAAGGCCGCGGCGCGCGCGATGTCGGCGCCCTGCTCGCCGACCGGCGAGACGCAGCCCATGATGACGTCGTCGACCAAAGCGGTGTCGAGATCGTTGCGATCCCGCAGCGCTTCCAGCATCTGGGTCGCGAGTTGGATCGGCGTGATTTCGTGCAGCGAGCCGTCCGGCTTGCCCTTGCCGCGCGGGCTGCGCAGGGCGTCATAAATATAAGCGTCGGTCATCGAAGGAGTCCTTTCGACGGCGGTCCGGGAGAGCAGTCCGGAATACCTAGGCTTGGGTCCGACAAGGCGCAACACTGCGTTGCAGCCCCAGTAAACTAACGATCATGACACCACCGGCGCTTCGCGCTATGGCCTCGTGAACCGCTGCTCTCGGGGTCCAGACATGCGCGACGCCGACGCCCTTGAAGGATTGCGCGGCGACATCCGCGCGCGCGCGCTCGCCGATGAGACGGCGCTCGCAAGGCGGCTGATTTCCGAGGCCGATATCGGCGAGGACGCCCGCGCAAGGGCCCGCGCGATGGCCGCCGAATTCGTCGCAGCGTCGCGCGCGAACGCCGCCCGGTCGGGCCTCATCGAGAAATTCCTCCAAGAATACGGCCTTTCGAGCGCCGAAGGCGTCACATTGATGCGCCTCGCCGAGGCGCTCTTAAGGACCCCGGACGCGGCGACGACGGACGCGCTCATCAAAGACAAGGTCGAGGCCGGCGACTGGGCGGCCCATCGCGGCAATAGCCCCTTCCCGCTCGTCAATTTTTCGACGCGGGCGCTGATGCTGACCGCGGCCTTCCTCGACGAGATCGAGGCGCAAAATCCGGCGGGCCGGATCGTCAAAGCCACGAAGGAGCTTCTCGACCGGGTTGGCGAGCCCGTCATCCGCGCCTCGCTCGCTCAGGCGATGCGCCTTCTCGGCGAGCATTTCGTGCTCGGCGAAACGATCGACGAGGCGCTAAGGCGCGGGCGGGCCTTCGCCGCGAAGGGCTATCTCTTTTCCTTCGACATGCTCGGCGAAGCCGCGCTCACCGCCGCCGATGCGCAAGCCTATTTTGAAAAATATGCGCGCGCAATTACGGCGATCGGCGAGGCGGCGCGACAGGACCGTCCCGCCGACAATCCCGGCGTCTCCGTCAAGCTCTCCGCGCTCAATCCGCGCTACGACTATGCGAAGAAGGAACGCGTCCTTCGCGAACTCGCCGCTTTCTTGCGCGCCCTCGCGCTGATGGCGCGCGCGAGGAATATCGGCCTCACAATCGACGCCGAGGAATCCTACCGTCTCGACCTTTCCTTGGATCTCATCGAAGGCGTGATGCGCGATCCGGCTTTCGCCGGCTGGGATGGTTTCGGCGTCGTCGTCCAGGCCTATCAGCGCCGGGCGCCGGCCGTCATCGACTTTCTCGCCGCGCTCGCGCGCGCGGCGAACCGGCGCGTCATGCTGCGTCTCGTCAAGGGCGCCTATTGGGACGGCGAGATCAAGCGCGCGCAAGTCATGGGTCTCCAAAGCTATCCCGTCTTTACACGGAAGATTATGACCGACGTGAGCTTTACGGCCTGTGCGCGAAAGCTCTTTCGGAACGCCGACGTCCTCTATCCGCAATTTGCAACGCACAACGCCTTGACGGCGGCGACGGTCATCGAAATGGCCGGCGGCGCTCGAAATTTCGAACTACAGCGATTGCACGGCATGGGCGAGGCGTTGCACGACAGGCTCCTTGCCCAAGGCGCGCGCTCGCGTATTTACGCCCCCGTCGGCGGCCATCGCGCGCTTCTGCCCTATCTCGTGAGGCGTCTTCTCGAAAACGGCGCCAATTCGTCCTTCGTCAACCAGCTCATCGACCCCGATCTC
>JBFXBB010000356.1:0-2661 GCA_050183685.1 Amphiplicatus sp. | reverse complement strand
CCCGCATCGATCACATAGCCGAGCGGCTCGCCGGAGAGATTGTCCTGCGCGAGCATGAAAATCTCGGTGAAGTCCTTTTCCTTCATCTTATCGGAAAAGGCCTCGAAGAGCGGGCGCTGATCCTTTTTCGACGCCGCCTTGTAGAGCTCGACGCCGAGATCGGAATAGCCATTATGGAAGGCCTGCCAGGCGGCGTTCTGGGCGTAGTAATTCTCATAACCCCCGCCGCCGCCATTCTTGTCGATCTCTTCGCCGAGCATGAAGATCTCGCGGATGATCGGTTCGGCCTTCCTGCGGTCGCCGGCGACTTTCTCATTGTTCAGGGAAACCGTCAGCAGGCGGAAGCGATCGGCGGGCCCGGAAAGCAGCCCCGCCTTGTCGGCGATCGCCTGCGCGCGTTTGGCGTCGCCCTCGTCCGCCGCCTTGTTCACGAGGAGCCAGGTGAACCCGTTCTTCGTGCGCATATCGCCCGGAAAGGCGTTGATCACCTCTTCGGCCTTATCGAGCTTGCCGGCTTCGATGAGGCCTTCGATGATGTGCTGATAGGCCCCGCGATTGTCGCCATTGCCGAGCTGGCTCGCGAGGGTGAGCGCCTTTTCGGCCTCGCCCTTCACGGCGAGCGAGCGCACGATGAGGCGCGTCGTGTCGTTGCGGTTGTTGATCGCCTGCGAGACCGTCGCGGCCGCGTCGATATCGCCCTGCGCCAAGGCGAGCAGCGTCTGATACTGCGCGAAATAATCGAGGCCGACATTCTGCGCGCCGGGCGCAAGCAGCGCCTGGCGAAGCGCGAGGCCTTTCTGGAGCGCCGCCGTCGCCTTGTCCGGCGCGCCGAGTTTTTGATGGACGAGCGCCAGAACGCCATAGGTGCAATCGAGCCCCGACATGCCGATCGCGCTGTCCTGCACGGCGACCACGGGCGCGAGCTTGTCCATTTCCGCTTCGACGACGGCGGCGCCGGCGGCGTAACGCGCTTTGTCAGCGCCATTGAGCGGCGCCATGAATTCGTCGATCGATTTCACATTGTAGAGAGAGGGGAGCGCCGCGCCGGTATTTGAGGGAATGACGCCGACGCCGCGGCCGAGCTCGGCCGCCGACTGATGCAGGGCGATGACCGAAAAGGATTTCTGATTGTTGTTTGCGACGATGGCGAGGCCCTCGGCGGGCGCGCCGGCTAAGATGAGATTGGCCGCCAGGGAGAGTTTCGACTGCCAGTCGGCCTGATAATTCAGCGTGTCGGTGAAATAGGAATATTTGGCGAGCGCAGCCTTCGCATCGCCAAGCTCGGCGTAGCGCACAGCGAGCGTCAGCGTCGCATTCGCGGCCGTGTTCGGATCGAGCGCGCCGGACGCGATGCTTTGCTCAAGCTCGCCGAGAAGCGCCGGCCAGCCGGGCTTCAACTGCTCATTGGAGAGAATGCTCAAGACCGCCTTGACGCGGGAAGCCCCTTGCGAGGGTTCGGCGGCCTGCCAGGCGCCGATCGCGACTTTGACTTCGTCCGGCTTGCCGCAGTCTTCGGCCGCGAGCGCGACCTGCACCAGCTGCGCAGCGTAGGCCGGCTTGTTGATCTTGAAATTATCGAGCGCCTTGTCGGCGGCGGCGAAGTTTTTTTCGCAAATGAGCTTTTGCGCGGCGACTTGGGCGTTCTCCGGCGCGGCCGCCGCCCCACCCGACTCGCGGAAGGAAGCGCTCGCAAAGGGCCTCAGACATTCCGCCCTCGGCTTCGCATAACAATCGGCGCGCGGGGCGAGCGCGTCGCGCTGCATTTTCATCGTCGAGATCGACACCCCGCCGACCGACCGGCCGATCGCGATCGCCGCGCCGATATTGGTCTTCGGATATTTCTTCCCGATCGTCTCGACATCCTTGATGACCGCGTCATAGGCCTTGAGGCGCTTTTGCGGGTCGAGGCTATCGCGGGCGCCCGCCCAGTCGGCCTCGGCCTTGGCGGCGGCCTTTTCGGCGGATTTTTCCGGATTGCCGCAGGCGACAAGCAAAGAAGCGCCGCCAAGCGCGGCGAGGCCGATAAAGGTGATGCGCATTTTCTAAGGTCCCCGAATTGCCCTGACGAGAGTCATCCAAGACAGACCCCGCCGGATCCCGCGGGGATGCATGAAGGGACCTCTTATCATATTCCAAATGCGGCCGGAATCCTCCCCGCCGCCGCAAGCGGATAAGGGGAGCCGGTTTAGGGGGCTCTTTCTTTCCACCGCGCGCCTCTTATGTTGCCGGGATGCCCGCCCCTCGCCGACGAAAACCGACCGCGCAGCCGACGACGCCCAAAGCCGACCTCGTTCCGGGCGGCTTTTCCGAGGCCGTCGCGGCCTATCATGAACGCGTCCAGACCGCCGACTGGACTCCGCACCGCCCGGAGCGCCCGGTCATCGCCGGCAAGTCGCGGCCCTTGCGCGTCGTCTCGGCCTATGAGCCGGCGGGCGACCAGCCGGCCGCAATCGCCGAGCTGACCGCGGGCGTGGCGAACAAGGAATGGGACCAGGTCCTGCTCGGCGCGACCGGGACCGGCAAGACCTTCACAATGGCGAAAGTGATCGAGGCGGTCCAGCGCCCCGCCCTCGTTCTCGCCCCGAACAAGACCCTCGCCGCGCAGCTCTATGGCGAGTTCAAGGCCTTCTTTCCCGACAACGCCGTCGAATATTTCGTCTC
>JBFXBB010000355.1:0-2670 GCA_050183685.1 Amphiplicatus sp. | reverse complement strand
CGCTCTTCCGATCTGTCCGGTTTCCGTGCATCGATATTTCGCAGGCGCGGCTTTAAGAGCGGAGGGAACCCAGTTCGGCTTTGTGATGAAGGGAGTCCTTTACCTAAAAGTTGACGACGCAAATCTCGCGAACTTTACGGAACGCGGCTGCGCTCCGTTCAGCTATGGCGGCGCCTCCGGACAGGTGACGGTCGCGGCCTATTACGCGGCGCCAAGCGAGATCGTCGACGATTCGGAACGCCTTTCAGCCTGGGCCGCCGACGCGCTCCGGGCCGCCGGGAAGGCGCAAGCTCGGCGGCGTTGAGTTGAAAAGACTCAACGCCGCCGATGGCGCAGCAATATGGCGTCTGATGAAAATCCCTCTGGACTACAGGAGCGCCATCACGCTATGCTCAATCATCTTTTCTTGCGAAGTCGCTGTTTCGCTTGATAAATTCACTATAAGATCACCTGCGAACAAAGGCGCGACAATAACGTATGTTGGATGCATCAGACTTCGAGCGCCTTTCTCTTCCTTATCCAACGTCCTTCGAACAAAAATCGCTTCATAATCCAGAAAAACCTCGGGGAGTTAGGCTATGAGCATTGCCACGACGCGCCGCGCGCGGCTGATTGCGGCGGCATTTGCAGCGTTGACGCTTGGCGTCGCGGGTTGCGCGAATTTGCATTCCGGCGCCAGGACCGAGGGCGAAACCGGCGGCGCGCGCGATCCCGGCGCCGGCCCGTGGACGCGGGTCGCGCCGGAAGATCTCGCGCGCGAATGCAAGCTCGATCTCGGCGCCATGCAGAAGGCCGAATCCATCATCGGCGCGCCTTTCGCCGTGGTGCGGTACGGCAAGCTCTGCTACGAATATTATCCCGATGGCGGCGATAGCTCCACGCATGTCTTCTCCACGACGAAAACGCTTGGCGCGCTCGCCGTCGGCGCCGTCATAGAGCAAACCAAATCAATTCCCGTCAGCACGACAAGAAAGAAGGGGCCGCTGCTGGAGTTTCAGCGCGTCGATCACTGGCTGGACGAATTTCCCTATCATCCGGACTCGACAATCGCGCATGTGCTCGGATCCGTGTCGGCGGCGTCGAGCGACCTCTCTTATCCGAACCGCCAGTGGCGATATGACACGCGGGGTCTTGAGGCGCTGAATTCGTTGAGCGACGTCATCAACATCGTCATCGCGCAAGATCCCGCGCGGCTGGGAAACAATATCGGCGAATTCTGGACGCGGCGCTTCGCCGAGCCGCTCGGTCTTGAAAACTCCCGATGGGGAGACTCCGACGCCAGCAAGATTTTCGGCTACACATGGTTCGCGACGGTCCGCGACATGGCCCGTGTCGGATTATTGATGTTGAACGGCGGCGTGTGGAACGGAGAGCGCCTCATCGACGAACAATTCCTCTATGACCTATCCCATCCATCCTTCGAGGATGCGGGCTTGCTCTATGGATATCTTGCCTGGCTCAACGGGCCGGACGATTGCGCGCCGAAGCCCATTCACCGGCAATATCCGCACGGCCCGGTGTCGGGCGCGCCGAGCTGTCTCAATCCCGAAGGATGCAGCCAAACCTACGATGTTGGCGTGTTCGCCGCCTCGGGCGCGAGAGGCCAGTATATCGGGGTCCATCGCGGTCTCGATATGGTGCTCGTCGTGAAGGATCTCGGCGATCCGCAGAAAGCCAAAGACGGATTGGTGTGGGGCGCGATCCGTCCGGCGCTTCTCGCTTTCGATCCCGTTTACGCCGGAGACGAAGCCGGATTCTGCAAGGCCTATAGTCGCGGCGACTACGCGCCCGATCTCAAGCTATGGGAAGGCGGCCGTTAGAGGCGGCGGGCGGATTTCGTCGCAACGCGTCTAGCGAAATTAACCTTCCGGACGGCCCCATGCGGCGAGCCGCCTTCCTTTCGCTCCGTCCACCAATGATGCATCGCCTTGAACATCGGCGCCAGCGCCAGCGCGTCTTCAGTCGCCGAATATTCGACCCGCGGCGGGACTTCGGGAAAGACCTTGCGGGCGACGAGCCCATCCCTTTCCAGAGCGCGAAGTTGGTTGGTCAGCATGGTTTGCGTCACGCCGTCGATTTCCCGGCGTAGCTGTCCGAACCGTTTCACGCCGTGAAAAATCAGAATCTGAAGGATCGACAGCTTCCACTTGCCGCCGATCATGTTGAACGCCAGCGGGGCCGGACACGGCGACGCCTCGGGCTCGGCACGTTGCGCAGGCTCTTTCATCAACGCTGCCCTCCCGTCAGCCAGTAGTATGGAAAACAGAACTATATACAAAAAAACTGCCTACTTTCAATTTTGATCGCAGAGCCTAGCTTCAGCTTCGGAAACGAAAGGGCCGGTTATGGCGATCACGGTTTACGCCATCAGCGGCGCCCCGAGGCCGTGGCGGGTTCTCGCGGCGCGCCTTGAGGCGCCTGTCCGGATATGAAAACACGCTCCCACGCCATTGAAAGGAGGCCGCATCATGGCTCAGCCTGCTGACGACGCCAATTACGTGAAAACCATCGATGTCCGCGCCACGCCCGACCAGGCGTTCCGCGCTCTGACTCAAGAGATGGACCGCAGGTGGTCGGTCCATGCCGACGGGACAATCGACGCCGTCGGCGCGACAATCAAGGTCGCTTTCCCGCCGAAAAACGGCCATTGGACATTCGACGCGACAACGC
>JBFXBB010000354.1:0-2686 GCA_050183685.1 Amphiplicatus sp. | reverse complement strand
TTTCAGCGCATCGGCCTCCAGCACGCAAAGCGTCAGGAATTTTCAGACATGCTGGCGCTGAGGGGGGCGCGCGAATTCCTGCTCGCGAACGCCAGGCCGTCCGAGAGAGAGAGCATGATCCGCGCAATCTCGAAAAGCGGCCTTCCCGACGACCTCGCTATGGCGCCCCTCGACGTGAGCGTGAGGGCCGATGCGAAAGAACAGGCCGTAACAGTCACCCTGACGCAGCCGGCGCAAAAGAGCTTCGTTCTTCCTCATATGCCGCCATTCAGCGACGAGGTGAGCGTTGCGTCGACAGCCGCGGCGCGAGGCGGGATGAATGTCTGCGTAATCGCCCTTGAGGATCGCAGCGCCAATGCGATCGCGGCTGCGAATGACGCGCTTCTCGACGCAACGCCTTGCTCGGTTCTTTCGAATTCGACTTCCGCGGGAGGCGTCGCGGCTAGAGATTCATCGAAGATCAAGGCGGGCCTCATTTGCAGCGCCGGCGGCGCGACCGGACCGAGCGGCAATTATGAGCCGAGCGCGACGACAGACTGTCCGCCTTACGAAGATCCGCTCGCGGCGCGCATTCCTCCGCCGGTCGGGCCTTGCGACCATTTCGACTTCGAAGCCGGCTACACCAAGGCGCAGAGCGCAAACGAAAAACGCGGCGGCGTAAAAGGCGTTGTCGGCGGCGCAACAGATATCGTCGAGGATGTCGCAGGGATTGTCAAAATACCGCTGATTGAGGTCGATATTCATCCCGGCGTCTATTGCGGCGGGCTCAAGGTCAAATTCAATGCGAGGGCGATTTTCGAGCCGGGAATCTATGTGATCAAGGACGGCCCTCTCCTAATCGGCAAATATTCCGAACTCAGAGGTCGGAATATCGCCTTCCACCTTGTCGGCGACAAGGCGGCCTTCACCTTCGATCAGGATGCGAAAGTGACGATGTCCGCGCCGAAAGAAGGCCCGCTCGCCGGCATATTGTTCTTTGAGGACCGCGACGCGCCGCTCGACCGCGTGCACGCCATATATAGCGAGGACGCGCGCGAGTTCATTGGCGCCTTCTACCTGCCGCGCGGGATTTTGAAGGTTGAAACGCGCAACCCGGTCGCCGACGCCTCGGCCTATACGGCGATTGTAGTCAGGAAACTCGCCCTCGCCGGCGCGCCGACTCTTGTTCTCAACGCCAATTATTCGGCGACGGACGTGCCCGTGCCCGCCGGAGTCGGCCCGGTCGGCGGCGAGGTCTATATCCGCAATTAGAGGATATTCCGCGAAAAGCGGGACCCTGGCGCCTCGTCCTAGCCCGCTTGACGCGACGCGTCCGACAGCTATGACATGGCGCCGTCAGCCGGAACCGTCCCGCGCCGCGAGCTTTAGCCAATGCCTGTCACGCCGTTCCATATCGCCGTTCAGGTGAGGGATATCGCTGAAGCGCGGCGTTTCTACAAGGACGTCCTTGGCTGCGCCGAAGGCCGCAGCGATGCGGCATGGGTGGATTTCGACCTCTATGGCCACCAATTCGTCTGCCACCTCAACCCTCATTTGGGCAAGGACGGAAAAATCGCATCGCACTATAATCCTGTCGACGGTCAAGGCGTGCCTGTGCCTCATTTCGGGGTCGTGCTCGAAATGGGACAATGGCTCGCTTTGGCCGACCGGCTGCGGCGGCGCCAGATGGCGTTTGTCATCGAGCCCTATATTCGCTTTAAGGGACAGCCGGGCGAACAAGCGACGATGTTTTTCTTGGATCCGTCCGGCAATGCTCTTGAGTTCAAATCTTTTAAAGACATCGAGCGTCAGCTATTTGAAACTTCCCCGGCCCCGTCGGCCTAGGGGCGCGTAGCTCAGCGGGAGAGCACCTCGTTCACACCGAGGGGGTCACAGGTTCGATCCCTGTCGCGCCCACCAGGCCTCATTTTCACTCATGCAGGCGCCCGCGGACGGCCGGCGCGATAAGAAAAAGCCCCATCCTGGGGAAGGGCCCGCAAGGGGCGCATCACGAAGGATGGGCCGCGGAGCTTTAATTCGGATTTGTCGCCGCGCCAAGCTGTGATGATGACGGCCTCTAGCTCTGTATTAGCTATTGCGCCGCTTCCGTTTCCGGATTGGCCTCGAAAAGAACATAGGCCCTGATCGCTTCGATTTGCGCCTCGCTAAGCCGCTCCCCGAAGGCGATCATGCCGTTATCCTTTAAAAGGCCGTTCGCAACGACCTCACGCCATAATTCTTTGTCGGCGGCGATATGGGACCATCGAAGATCCGGCAAAACGCCGGAGCTCCTGGCGGACGGACCGTGGCACATGCCGCACATCCTGGAATAATAATAGCCGCCGGTCGTCAGTTGCTCCGCGTCGCCGAAGGATACGGCCTTGGCCGTCGCGTCGACCGCGGGAAGATCAGGGTTCTGAATGTCGCCGGCGCCGTCAAGTTTGAAGGCGACGACGCGTCCGAGCATCGCCGGGACAGGTTCATCGAGCACGCGCCCCATCAGCAATGAAAAACCGGTTCCCCAGCCGGTGGCGATCGCCAGATATTGCTCGCCGCCCGCTTCATAGGCGATCGGCGCCGCCGCCGCGCCGGCCTTCAAATCGTATGTCCATAATTTTTCGCCCGTTTCGCTGTCATAGGCCGCAAACGCGCCGTTAAACTGCCCCTGAAACACCAGGCAGGCGGCCGTCGCCAAAACGCCGCCATT
>JBFXBB010000353.1:0-2716 GCA_050183685.1 Amphiplicatus sp. | reverse complement strand
GAACGCGACGCCGAGGAACCCCGCGAGAGCGAGACGCGGTCGACAGAGGAAGACGCCGGCGAAGGCGAGAGCGCCGTAGAGCCGATCACCGGCGAGGCGCCGGCGCGCGAGGATCTCGGCGCGGATTATGAGGATGGCGAGCCGGGCGGGCCGGCGGCGCCGACCCTGCGCGACGGCGCTGAAGGCGATTATCGCGTCAATGAATGGGCGTCGGTCGGCAATGGTAAATTGTCCGACGATCCGGAGCGCGAATTCGGCGCGACCTTGTCAAAAGAAAAATCGCTGCACGAACATCTCGTCGAACAGCTCCATGTCGCAACCAAGGATCCGCAGTCGCTTTTCATCGGCGCTTATCTCATCGATTTGATCGATGAGGCCGGCTATCTTCGCGAGCCGATCGAGGCCGTCGCCGACCGCCTCGGCGCCGACAACGCCGATGTCGAGGAGACGCTGCATCTCATTCAAAGCTTTGAACCGAGCGGCGTCGGCGCGCGCAACCTTAAAGAATGCCTGACGCTCCAGCTCATTGAGCGCGACCGTTTCGACCCGGCGATGGCGGCGTTTATCGCCAATCTCGAACTCCTCGGAAAAAGCGATCTTAAAGGCCTGATGCGCGTCACCGGCGCCGACGAGGAGGACGTCCGCGACATGATCGCGGACGTGCGCTCCTTAACGCCGAAACCCGGTCTTTCCTATGGGACGGAGGCGGTGCAAGTCGTCGCGCCGGATGTCTTTGTGCGCAAGGCGCCCGACGGCGGTTGGCGCATCGAACTCAACAACGACACCATGCCGCGCGTTCTTGTCAATCAGCGCTATTACGCGGAGATCTCGAAATCGCGATGCAAGGACGAGGACAAGGTTTTCCTGAACGAGCAGTTCGCGAACGCCAATTGGCTGGCGAAAAGCCTCGACCAACGCGCGCGCACGATCCTCAAGGTCGCCAGCGAGATCGTGCGCCAACAGGACGCGTTCTTCGTCTATGGCGTCAAGCATTTGCGGCCGCTCAATCTGCGCGCGGTCGCCGATGCGATCGCCATGCATGAATCGACGGTCTCGCGCGTCACCGCCAATAAATATATGGCGACGCCCCGCGGGCTGTTTGAGCTGAAATATTTTTTCACCGCCGCCATCGCCTCAAGCGAAGGCGGCGAGGCGCATTCGGCCGAGGCCGTCCGTCACCGCATCCGCGAGTTGATCGAAGGCGAGGAGGCCGATTCGATCCTGTCCGACGACCGGATCGTCGAGATTTTACGCGCCGATGGCGTCGACATCGCGCGGCGCACGGTGGCGAAATATCGCGAGACGTTGAAAATCCCCTCCTCGGTGCAACGCCGCAGGCAGGCGCTCCGAGCCGCTATTTGACCCTTTTTTCCGGGGCGGCAAGGACGATATTATAGAAGCCCGCGCCCAAACCGGCGCATTGAAAATCGGAGGTCCCGCGATGGAGATTCAAGTTTCCGGCAAGAATATGGACCTCGGCGAAGCCCTCCAAAGCCATGTCGGCGACCGGCTCACCGACGGCGTGACGAAATATTTCGGGCGCGGCGCGGAGGCGATCGTCACCTTTACGAAAGAGCGTCATCTTATCGGTTGCGAAATGACCGCGCATCTCGCGTCCGGGGTCTTCCTGGCCGCTCATGGCGAGGCTGGAGACGCCTATGGGGCCTTTGACGAGGCGCTCGCAAAGCTCGAAAAGCGCGTCCGGCGCTATGCGCGCCGCCTCAAAAACCACCACGCGAACGGCAAAGCGCCCCTGCCGGCCGAAACCGCCTCCTATTATCTCCTCGCGCCCCTCGCCAATGAGGAGGATGAGGACGAAGCGACCCTCGCGCAGGACCCCGCCCCAGTTGTGATCGCGGAAAGCGAGACCCAATTACGGGAAATGACCGTCGGCGCGGCGGTCATGCAGCTAGACCTTGCCGAAAGCCCTGCGATCGTGTTCAAGAACGCGGCGCATGGAAGGTTAAATGTTGTTTACCGTCGGCGAGACGGTCATATTGGGTGGATCGATCCGGCGCCTTGAGGAGAGCTTGAAGCCGCGGCAAGGTTCTCGCAAGCGTGACCGGCTAGGTCCGCCCTCCCGAGACCAGAAAATGCCGGATCAGGCGTAAAGCGTTGGTGTTATCGAGTGATGGGACTGGAAGAGCTCCTGACAGCCGAAGGCGTCATCCCTAATCTGAAGGCCAAGTGCAAGCGAGATGTCCTTTCCTCGCTCGCCGCGCGCGCCTCGGAATTGCTTGGGATTCCAGCCGATGCGATCCGCGAAAAGCTGCTCGAACGCGAGCAGCTTGGCTCGACCGGGGTCGGCAAGGGGGTCGCCATCCCTCATGGGAAAATTGAAGGCCTGCGCAGCGTTGTCGGCCTTCTCGCCCGGCTGGAGACGCCCGTTGATTTCGAGGCGGTGGATGATCAGCCGGTCGATCTCGTTTTTCTTTTACTCGCCCCTGAGAATGCGACCGCGGCGCATCTAAAAGCCCTTGCGAAGGTGTCGCGGCTCCTGCGGGACGAGGAAGCCCGCGCCGCGCTGCGCGGAGCCGAAACCGGCGAGGCGCTGTTCGCCATCGCGATCGACCCCGGCCGCCCCCACGCCGCCTAGCTGTTCAGTCCCGGAGAGAGGTGGGTTGGATTGAGGCTGAACCTGTTCGGCTGTTCGGTCCAGCATTGGCAGATGAACTCGTAAGGGGTGAGGCCTTTGAGCGTCTTTAGACGCCTGGCG
>JBFXBB010000352.1:0-2728 GCA_050183685.1 Amphiplicatus sp. | reverse complement strand
AGGAATTCGTCCGCGACTTCGTCTTCCCGATGTTCCGGGCGAATGCGCAATATGAGGGGCTTTATCTCCTCGGCACCTCGATCGCGCGGCCCCTGATCGCCAAGCGCCTCGTCGAGATCGCGCGCGTGACGGGCGCCGACGCCATCGCGCATGGCGCGACCGGCAAGGGCAACGACCAGGTGCGTTTCGAACTCAACGCCTATGCGCTCGATCCCTCGATCCGCGTCATCGCGCCCTGGCGCGAATGGGACTTAAATTCCCGCGCCAAGCTCATCGCCTTCGCCGAGGCCCATCAGATCGAGATCGCCAAGGACAAGCGCGGCGAGGCGCCCTTCTCCGTCGACGCCAATCTTCTGCATACCTCATCAGAAGGAAAAGTGCTCGAAGACCCGGCCGAACCCGCGCCCGATTATGTCTATCAGCGCACGGCCGATCCCGAAAAGGCGCCCGACAAGCCGGAAATCATCGAGGTCGGCTTCGAACGCGGCGACGCCGTTTCCGTGAACGGAACAAAATTGTCGCCGGCGGCGCTGCTCGCGAGCCTCAACGACTATGGCCGCAAGCACGGGATCGGCCGGCTCGATCTCGTCGAGAACCGTTTCGTCGGCATGAAATCGCGCGGCGTTTACGAAACGCCGGGCGGAACGATCCTCCTCGCCGCGCATCGCGGCGTCGAATCGATCACCCTCGACCGGGGCGCCGCGCATTTGAAGGACGAGCTGATGCCGCGCTACGCCGAGATGATCTATAACGGCTTCTGGTTCGCGCCCGAGCGCGAAATGCTCCAGGCCCTCATCGACAAGAGCCAGGACTTCGTGACCGGAACCGCGCGGGTGAAGCTTTACAAGGGCGCGGCCGCGGTGATCGGCCGAGCCTCGCCTTATTCGCTTTATTCGATGGCGCATGTGACCTTCGAGGAGGACGCCGTCTACGACCAGAAGGACGCCGAGGGCTTCATCCGATTGAACGCGCTGAGATTGCGGCTCCTTGGGAGGCGCGGATGAAGCCGGAAATCGGAAGGCCGGTCAGGACTTTCTGACGTCCGATTTCCGACGTCCGACTTCTAATTGGCGCCCTCGCGCCAATTATGTTAACCTTTTCGCCGCTGCGTGTCCGAGGGGTGTCTGACATGAAGATTGAAGCGGTTTTCGGCGGAATTCTCGCGCTTTTCGTGCTGGCGATCGCCGCCTATGCGATCCTGTCGGTCAACCGGGGCGGCTATGGCGAGGCCCGGCCGAGCCGGGCGGATCGGAGCGAGCCCGGCCCGCTCTATGTCGAGGCCGGCGGCAATCGGGGTCTTTGCCAATGTTTCGACGAGGCCTTTTATCTCGCCGGCAGCGATGTCGGGGTGATGTCGGCGCAGTACCGGACGGGGTTTGAATATTGCCGCTCCGCGCTCGGCGCGGATGGCGGCGAAGCCTGGACCGCGGGCTGGAATGCGCGCCTGTCCTCGCGGCCTTACGAGGCGAGCTGCCGGGCCTGGCTGCGCCGGTCGATCTGACGTCCCTCCCTCCTTCGTCCTGAAGATCGCGAAGCGGCGTTCGGGACGCGAGGGCTCAGTTCATCACTATACTGACTATCAGGCCCCCGATCCCGTCAGCCGGCGGATGACGTCGTCGAGCTGATCGAGCGTGAGGTAACTGATCGTGATCGCGCCCGCGCCTTTCGGCGTGTGGCGGATATCGACCTCAAGGCCGAGCGCGGCCGCAAGATCGGCCTCAAGGGCGCGGGTGTCGGCGTCCTTGCGCCGATGCTCCTGCTTCGGCGCCATCATGATCGGCGAGCCGTCCTCGCGCTTGCCGGTGCGGCGCGCCTCGTCGCCCGCCTTCTTGTCATAGACGAGGCGCTCGGTCTGGCGCACCGTCAGATTCTGCTCAAGGACGAGTTCGAGCACATAATCCGGCGCGTTCGAAGCAAGGAGCGCGCGCGCATGGCCGGCGGTGATGTCGCCGAGGATCAGCGCGTCGACCGCCTTTTTCGGCAGAGTGAGGAGCCGGAGCGTGTTCGTGACATGGCTGCGCGACTTGCCGACGGCCTTGGCGATCTCGTCATGGCTGCGCCGATGGGTCTCGGCGAGGCGGTGATAGGCGCCCGCCTCCTCGATCGCATTGAGATCGACGCGCTGCACGTTTTCGATGAGGGCGATCTCGGCCGTCTCCTCGTCCGTCAGTGTACGGATGATGACGGGAACCTCGTGGAGCTTCGCCTTCTGCGCCGCGCGCCAGCGCCGCTCGCCGGCGACGATCTCATAGCGGTCGTCCCCGGCGGGGCGCACGAGGATCGGCTGGAGAAGGCCCTTCGCCCTGATCGAGGCGGCGAGCTCGTCGAGCGCGTCCTCGGCGAAATAGCGGCGCGGCTGGTCGGGATTGGGGGCGAGAAATTCGATCGGCAGCCGCGCGCGGGGGGTCGGCGCGGCGGCCTTGGCGGGCGCTTCATCGGCGGGCGCGGGGCGCGCTTTCGGCGCGTCGCCGAGGAGCGCGTCGAGTCCGCGCCCAAGGCCCGAGGGGCGTTTTAATGCGGCCATGACGGTCCTCGCCGGCTTAGAGCAAGCGGCGGGCCCTCACCCAAAATCGCTTTCGCGATTTTGACCTTTCCCAAAGGAAGAGGTGAAGACGAGACTCGCGGCGGATGCGGGCGCCTGCCTCTCCCCTTGGGAGAGGTCGCCCGGCGCAGCCCGAAGGGCGAAACGGGGCGGGCGAGGGCCCGCGCCAAACGGTCAGTCATCACG
>JBFXBB010000351.1:0-2744 GCA_050183685.1 Amphiplicatus sp. | reverse complement strand
AGCCCCATCGCCGCGTCGCCGACATTCTTGACCGCCGCAAGCGCATAGACGATCGCACCCTCCCGATCGACGGAGAAGTCCGCCTCGGAATGATTGACATGAGGCGGGCGGACCTCAACCCCGCTCCGCCGCGCCTCGGCGAGGAAGACGGCGAGCTTGTCGGTATTGGCGCGGTCGAGCGACATCGAGGCGGCGAGAAAGGCCGCCGGATGGTTCGCCTTCAAATAACCCGTCTCATAAGCGATGATCGCATAGGCGGCGGCGTGCGATTTGTTGAAGCCGTAGCCGGCGAATTTCTGCACGAGATCGAAAATGGAGGACGCCTTTGCCGGTTCAACGCCCCGCATGCGCGCGCCGTCGATGAATCTCTGGCGCTGCCGGTCCATTTCCTCCTTCTTCTTCTTGCCCATCGCGCGGCGCAGGAGATCGGCCTCGCCCAGCGTATAGCCGGACAGGATCTGCGCGATCTGCATCACCTGTTCCTGATAGATGATGACGCCGTAAGTCTCCTTCAAAACGCTTTCGAGCGTCGGGTGGAGATAGTCCGGCGTCTGACGGCCCTGCTTCCTCTCAATATAAGTCGGGATGTTCTCCATCGGTCCCGGCCGGTAGAGCGAGACAAGCGCGATGATATCCTCGATCGAGTCCGGCCGCATCGACCTCAGCGTCGCGCGCATGCCGGCGCTTTCAAGCTGGAACACCCCGACGGTCGCGCCCTCGCCCAGCATGTCGAAGGTCGTCCTGTCGTCGAGCGCGATCCGCTTCATGTCGAGCGCGCCGCCGGCCGCGCGCACAAAGGCGACGGCGCGGTCGATGACGGTCAGCGTCTTAAGGCCGAGAAAGTCGAATTTGACGAGCCCCGCCGGTTCGACCCATTTCATGTTGAACTGCGTCGCGGCCATGTCGGAGCGCGGATCGCGGTAAAGCGGGGTTAGTTCTTCGAGCGGGCGGTCGGCGATAACGACGCCCGCCGCATGGGTCGAAGCGTGCCGGTATAGCCCTTCGAGCTTCAAGGCTTTTTCAAGAAGCGCGGCGACGGCCTCATCGCGATCGCGTTCGTCGCGAAGCCGCGGCTCGGTTTCGACGGCCTCGGCGAGGGTGACCGGATTGGCCGGATTGTTCGGCACCAATTTGCACAGCCGGTCGACCTGGCCATAGGGCATGCCGAGCACGCGCCCGACATCGCGCAGGACCGCGCGCGCCTGCAGCTTGCCGAAGGTGATGATCTGCGCGACGCGGCTCGCGCCGTATTTTTGCTGCACATAGCGGATCACTTCGTCGCGCCGGTCCTGGCAGAAATCGATGTCGAAATCCGGCATCGAGACGCGCTCGGGATTGAGGAAGCGCTCGAAGAGAAGGCCGTAGCGCAAGGGATCGAGATCGGTGATGGTCAAGGCCCAGGCGACGAGCGAGCCCGCGCCCGAGCCGCGCCCCGGCCCCACCGGAATCCCGGCCGCCTTCGCCCATTTGATGAAATCGGCGACGATCAGGAAATAGCCCGGAAAGCCCATCTTGTTGATGATGGCGAGCTCGCTTTTGAGCCTATCCCAGTAAACGGACGCGTCCGCGCTCAACGCGTCGCCCTCAGCCGCAAGACGCGCGCGGAGGCCCTCCCGGGCCTGACGTTCAAGCTCGGCTTCCTCGCCCGCCCCGCCTGCTTCACCCGCCTCGACAAAGCGCGGCAGGATCGGATCGCGCAGATGCGGGCGAAAGGCGCAGCGCCGCGCAATCTCGACGCTGTTCGCCGTCGCTTCGGGGAGATCGGCGAAGAGCGCGGTCATCTCCGCGGCGGTCTTGACATAGTGATCGGGCGTCACGCGCCGCCGGTCGTCCTGATGCACATAGGCGCCTTCGGCGATGCAGAGCAGCGCGTCATGGGCCTCATGATCGGCCTCGGCGGGAAAGAAGGGCTCGTTTGTCGCAACGAGCGGCAGGCCGAGATCATAGGCGATGTCGACGAGCCCTGCTTCGGCCGACTGCGCCTCGCGGGTGCGATGGCGCTGCAATTCCACATACAGCCGGCGCGGAAAGAGCGCAGCGAGCCGTTCGACAAGCGCGCGCGCCTCGCCCGCGCGGTCGGCCCGCAGGAGACGGTCGACCGGCCCATCGAAACCGCCGGTGAGACAGATAAGCCCCTCGGCGGCGCCGTCGAGCCAGGAAAAATCGGCGCATGGACCGTCCTCGCGGACCGAACGCAAGAAGGCGGCGCTCGTCAGCTTCATGAGATTGCGATAGCCCGCCTCCGACTGGGCGAGGAGGACAAGGCCCGGCGGCTTTGCGCGTTTCGATTCAACGCCGGCGAGGGCGGACGTCTCAAAGGCCTGCTGCAAGCCGGCGATCGGCTGAACGCCCGCCCCGGCGAGAGTCTCGGAGGCTTCGAGCGCGCCGAAGAGATTATTGGTATCGGTGACCGCGACCGCCGGCATCCCCGCTTCGAGGCAGAGCGCCTTCAGCCGCGATATCGGGATCGCGCCCTCCGACAGGGAATAGGCCGAATGCAAATGCAGATGAATGAAGCCGGCCACGGGGGCGCCCCTCCAAGATACGCGCTCACGCGCCGAGCAGCGCGCCCCACAACAACGCCGCGCCGATGAGAAGAATGAGTACGCCGAGTCCGAGCCCGTCCCGCAACGTTTCGTTTTCCATGCCTGGCTCCATGTTCGTTATTTGTTCTATATTCCCTTTTTGTTCCCTCGGCGTCAAGAAAAAAAGCCTCTCGACTCGCGAGGCTCTTCGCTGGACCG
>JBFXBB010000350.1:0-2769 GCA_050183685.1 Amphiplicatus sp. | reverse complement strand
CGAAATAGGGTTCGGCATGGCCGGTGACGAACCAGCCCCCTTCCTTAAGGCAACCGTAAAAATGCCGGAGCAGGCGGCGGTTCTGCTCACGGCTGAAATAGATCATCACATTGCGGCAAAGGATGATGTCGAAGGCGCCGGCGTAGCGCGCCTCGAAGGCGGGGCCTTCCATGACGAGATTGAGCGGGCGAAATTCGACAAAACGCTTGTAGTCGTCCCGAAGGACCGCCGCGCCGCCTTCCTTTTGAAAGCAGTCCCGTCGATAGGCTTCCGGAAGGGCGCGCAGCTCCCATTCGCCGTAAGCGCCGCGCGCCGCCTGAGCAAGGCGCGCCTTGCAAATATCCGTACCGAGAATAGAGATTTGCCGGTCGGCGGTCTCGCGCATCAAATCGCGCCGCAAGAGGATCGCCAGCGAATAGGGTTCAGCGCCGTTGGCGCATCCTGCGCACCAGATTCTCAATTCGGATTTTCCTGTCGCGGTGAGGAGACCCGAAAGAACAATGTCGCGGAGCGCCTCCATCTGCGCGGAATAACGAAAGAAATAGGTTTCGCCGACCGTGACTTCGGCGATGAGTTCGTCCCATTCGCGTTCGCTTTGCGCTCCCGCCAGCAGCGTCAAATAGGCCGCGTAGCCCGAAAGCCCGAGCGCGTTGATTCGCGCGTCGATTCGGGCCGCAAGCGTCTGCGGCGTGTTGGCATAGGCGATCAGCCCCGTGCGTTCGACGATCCGCCTTGCGATTTCCGCAAGAGCGGGATCGGCGGCGAGCGGCGTCGCCGACTGTGATCCCGGCGCCATTATGCGGCGTCCCCCAAAGCGGCGCGCCGCCGCGCTTCCTCATCGTGAAAATGCCGAAGCCGCGCGCGTTCAAAATCGGACAAGAGGCGATCAAGATTCAAAAGGAGGATCGGATCGCCGCGTCCGCATATCGCCGCGACGACGAGGCCCCGATGCGTTTCCTCCTCGGCCAGCGGCCGGCGGTCGAGGCGGTCCGCATCAAGGATGTCCGTCGCCTGGTCGACGAGAAACGCCGCGCGCGGCGCGCCGCCCTTGATCAGCAGCATATGATCGTAAAGGCCCGCCATTTCGGGCCCCTCGACCCCCAGCAGCACGCCAAGCCTCAGCACGGCGACAAGATCGGGGCCCCATAACGCGAAGCCGGCGAGCGGCGCGGGCGCCGAGGGCGGCCGCGTCAGACGCGGCGCATGCGCGATACGCAGGACGTCGCGGCGCGCCAAGGCGAAGCGGGTCCGGCCGGACTGAAAGACGATGATCGCGCCGTCCTGCATTGATGCCCGCCTGTTCCCTCTCCGGCGCGTCGCTCCGCCTCGGCGCTCTCAACCTGGCAATGCCTAAACAAAACAATGCAATTTATACGTGTATAAAGGGCTCCATTGATTAATGCTTCGTTAATCGCGGGGGCTGTCGGCGGGCGGGGTGCGGCGCGTGAGGTGCGTGAGGCGCGAATCGACGGAAATTGACGCCGAGATCGTTAGAAACCTCGGATCGCGAACTCGGAAAGCCGCTTTCCGGGCGCCGAGAGCATGACCGCCGCTTGTCGCAAGCCGCCGGCGCCTGAACGAAAGGCGTTTGCGGCTGGCCTCGCGCGGTGATTTATGAGCGACAAGATGGAGTTAAGGGATGCATCGCGGGGGCGTCTTGGCGGCGTTGGCTGTGTTGGCGGGTTGCGCCAGCCTCGACGAGGAGCGTCTTCAGTCGACGCTGCCCGACGCGCCGCCCGCATGGACGGCGCAGGCCGGTGTCGGCGGCGCGCCGACCGGCGATTGGGTCGCCGCCTTCAGTGACGAGGCGCTTTACGGCCTCATCGACGAGGCCATGCGCCACAATAACAATCTGCAAATCGCCGCCGCCAATCTGAAAGCCGCGCGGGCGGGCGCGCATGTCGCCCGCGCGGCTCTCTTTCCCGCCCTTAACGCTGGCGCGAATGCGAGCCGCAACGCCATTGTCACCGACGCTTCGGTCGCGGCGCAGACCGGCGGCGGAACGACCCGCTTGAGGCCGCGCGAACTTGAAGACATGTTCGGCCTCGACGCCAATGGCGACGGCAAGCTCGACGGCCTCGATCTTGACGGCGACGGCGTTATTGACGCCGCGCTGCCGAAGCGGCGCGTCTATATCAATAATTTCGGCCTCTTTGCGCAGTGGAGCTGGGAGATCGATCTTTGGGGCCGGCTGACGGATCAGACCAAGGCCGCCTACCGTCAGGCCCGCGCGAGTCTCGCCGATTATCGCGCGGCGCGGCTTGCGATCGCCGGCGCGGTCGCGCAAGGCTGGTTCGGCCTTGTCGAATCCCGGCTGCAACGAGAACTCGCCGAGCGCGACGTCGCCGCGCGCGAGAGCAATCTGCGCGTCACCGAGCGCCGCTACGAGCGCGGCGTCGCGTCGAGCCTCGATGTGCGCCTTGCGCGTTCCGCCCTCGGCTCAAGCCAGGCCAATCTCGCTTTCCGCCAGCGCGCGGAAAAAGAAGATGCGCGCCGTCTCGAAGTGCTTCTCGGGCGCTATCCGGCCGCCGAGCTAGAAGCGGCCGAGGCTCTGCCCGCACTCCATGCGCTTGCGGGCGCCGGCGCGCCGGGAGAGATCCTCGCGCGCCGCCCCGATCTTATCGCCGCCGAGTCGCGCATGGTGGCGGCGGGCCTTGAAGCGCGCGCCGCGCGCAAGCAGCTCCTGCCGCGGATCACCCTCTCCTCGCAAGTCAGCGCGAGCGGCCCCCTCACCGGCGACACGCTCGATCCCGACCGTCTTGCCGGCAA
>JBFXBB010000349.1:0-2788 GCA_050183685.1 Amphiplicatus sp. | reverse complement strand
GAGGCTGATATCGAAATCAGTTTCATGCCCGCCGCCCTCCTCGCCGAGCGGCGCGACGCGCCGGACGCCCGGCGCAAGACGCAGCCGCTCGACCGCGTCCCGCGTCCGGATGATGAGCCGCGGCGGAAGGGCCGCGCGCGCCTTGCCCATGTCGCCCTCGAAGCGTTTCTTGCCCTTCGCAAGGATCAAGAAGCGGTCGCAGAGGCGTTCGGCGTGCTGCATCACATGGGTCGAGAAAATAATGGTGCGCCCTTCCCGCCGCATCGAGAGGACGAGTTCTTCAAAGGTCGCCTGATTGATCGGGTCGAGACCGGAAAAAGGCTCATCGAGAATGAGAAGTTCCGGCTCATGCGCGATCGTCGACAGCAATTGCACCTTTTGCGCCATGCCCTTCGACAGGGCTTCGTTCTTTGTGCGGGCGAAGGCGGCGAGGCCGAAACGGTCGAGCAGTTCAAGCGCCTTTGCGCGCGCGGCCTTGCCGGAAAGGCCGCGCAATGTCGCGAAATAGGCGATCGTCTCGGCCGCGCGCATTTTACGGTAAAGACCGCGTTCTTCGGGAAGATAGCCGATGCGGCGCCGCACGGGGATCGCCGAAGGCGCGCCAAGAACGCCGATCCGCCCGCTCGACGGCCGGATGATGTCGAGGATCATGCGCAGCGTCGTCGTCTTGCCTGCGCCATTCGGTCCGAGAAAGCCGAAAATCTCGCCCCTGACGACCGAGAAGGAGAGGCCGTCGACGGCTGCAAAATCGCCGAAGCGCTTGGCGACATTGTCGAGGGTGAGAACGGCTTCGGTCATCGGGTCCGGAATTCGGTGCGAGGACGGCGAGGCTAAGCGCGCGATCTAAAGAAAGCGTTCAGCATCGAAAGGCAAGTATTTAGACAACTTTATTTGGACAATTGCGAAGGCGCATCCCCTCCCGCGCTAGGCTCGCTCACCATGCGCCCGTATTCTTCATGCTCGCCCAGGGTTCGGCCGGGGCGAGCGCCGCGCCGTTCTGGAGGAGCTCGATCGAAATGCCGTCAGGCGAGCGGACAAACGCCATCTTCCCATCCCGCGGCGGCCGGTTGATCACGACGCCGCTCCGCATCAGCTTTTCACAAAGCGCATAGATGTCGTCGACGCGATAAGCGAGATGCCCGAAATTGCGTCCGCCCTTATAATCTTCCGTATCCCAATTGTAAGTGAGCTCAAGCAGCGGCGCGCCCGTATTTTCGGCGCGCGCCGCGTCGCCCGGCGCGGCCAGAAAGACGAGGGTGAAACGTCCCGCCTCATGTTCGACGCGGCGCGTCTCGACGAGGCCGAGCCTGTTGCAATAGAAGTCGAGCGAGGCGCCTAAGTCTTTGACGCGGACCATCGTGTGAAGATATTCCATCATCGTTTTTGCATTTTCATCGCGCGCGCAGGATTTCATCGCGCAAATAGCCCGGTCGGCGCGCATAATAGCGCCGCGTGAAGAAGGCGACGATGGCGAGCCAGGCGAAAAGCACGCCGAAGAAATAATAGAACCCGCCGAGGTCCCTCACATAATAAAGCGCCGCCTCCGACGGGGCCGCCGTCATAAAGCGCATGTGCTCGCCCTCAATGAGAAAGCGGTCCGCGAATTCGACAGGCGCGGGCAGAAGACCGAACGCGCCAGCGAGCCAAAGCCCGCCGCCAAGCAGCGCGAAAGTGACGGGCAGGGAGACGAGAAAGGCGGCAAAAGCCGCAAGCGCATAGCCCGGAAAGCGCGGAAAATGCACCCGCGCATAGATCCGCTCGAATTTCTCCCGGTCGAGACCGTCGAGCAGGGCCGGGTCCTGCGCTTCGAGCCGCGCCCATTCGAGGCGTGCGCCTTCGGCGATCTCCCCTTCAATCCGCCGCGCCCAGAAGAAATACGCCCCAGCGAGGGCGGCGACGAGAAAAACGGCGCCGACGAGAAACAGCGCCATCAGCTTTTCCCGCAAAATCGGCCGAGCGCGGCCGCAAGCGCCTCGGCAAAGCTCGCCCGCTCGCCCGGCGACAGAAAGGCGCCGAGAATGAGCGTGCGGCCCTTCGAGACGACGCGGAGCTGGCTTTCATGCTCGACAGGCCGATCGATCGCAACACGCGTCCAATAGGGATCGAGCCGCCAGCGCGTCTCATGGCCGGAGGGAAGCACGCGCGCGACCCACATCGCCTCCGGCGTCAGCCGCACCCGCTCATGCAGGCGCCCCTGCCGGTAACTCAGCTTGAAGGCGAGCCAGACGAGAAAAACGTCCAGCCCGCAAAAGCCGAGCACCGGCCAGGCGCCCATCAGGTAAAAAAAGACTCCGAAAGTCATGTTGACGCCGATAACGACCGCCATGACGGCGAGAAATCCGGCATTCGGCAGCGAGCGATTGGGAAACAGCACGGCCTCGAACGCGCCTTCTTCCGCGCGCGCCGCGGGCGGGGCGGGAAGCGCGCGCGCGCGCCCCGTCAGCGCCGGGGCCATGTCTTCAATATAAGCGGGCCTGGCCATAGGACGAACATAGCGAGCCGGCGGCGCCCCGCCAATCCGGCCTCGCGCCGCTTTGACTTCGGGCCCGCCCCCGCGCTAGAGCGGGTCGCCCGATCCCCGCGATCCAGTCAAACGGCCCCAGCTTTGCCGAAAACGCTTTCCCGCGCCGCCGCCGCCGCGCTTTACAAGCGCCTTAAGGCCGCCAATCCGGCGCCGAAAACGGAGCTCGCCTACAAAAACCCTTATACGCTGCTTGTTGCGGTCGTCCTTTCCGCCCAGGCGACCGATGTCAGCGTCAACAAGGCGACGGCGGCGTTGTTCAAGACC
>JBFXBB010000348.1:0-2789 GCA_050183685.1 Amphiplicatus sp. | reverse complement strand
CAACAAAGCCCGGCTTTAGAAGGTCCGCTGCGGTAAGCGACGTTCCCGTCGCAACGAGGCCGAGCCCAGCAAAGGACGAAAAGATGATATTCGCGAGCAACGCGAAATTGTTAATGATGAAAGCAAACGCGCCGACATAGAGCACTTTTTTGACGAACTGACCCAGGACGTTCTGTTCGCCGGCAAACGCCCAGAACAATCCTGCAAGGACGACATCAATGCCAATCAGGATAGCGGTCAGAAAACCTACATCGCCGGCAAGCAGTCCAAAGCCCGTATCGATATAGGCGATGAACGTGCTGGTGAAATCGTCAATGACGTTGAGGTCGTCCATGGGCGTGCTCGTTGATTAGGAGGGCGTGTAAGCGGAGCCGTCGCCGAGAAAGCGCCCGCGATGAATGCGAGCGCGTTCTTCCGTTTGCAGCTGACGCGCGCGATCCAGCGCCTCGGCACGATATTGAACCGCCAGCATTTGCGCGGTCTGCATGGACTGCTTTGTTTGAAGCGCGAGCAGCTGGTTTCCGGCCTGCTCCACCTGCAGGCCGCCGATGGCGGTTTCGCTCTCGGTAACGATTTCTTCGAGTGTCGAAACGTCGAGGGCAATCGTTTCGGTCACCTTCGCCTGCATGACGAGGGCGTCATTCAACGCCCTGCTCGCTTCTTTCCAGTGAGCATTCGCCGCCGCGCCCATGGCGAGGTTGGAAAAGGCGGAATAATCTTCAGGAAAGAGCGTTTTGAAGGCGGCGTCAATTGTCGCGACATCATAGGCGAGCCCATTGGCGGTCTGGATCAACTTGTCGATCTCAACGAGTCGCGCCTTCAGTGCCGCCTTCGCCGAATAAGGAAGCTGGGTCAGCTCTTTCGCCTGATTGGCGATCATCGCCGCTTCATTCGTCAATTGCTTGATCTGATTGTTGATCATCTCAAGCGTGCGTGCTGCCGTCAGAAGATTTTGCGCATAGTTCGTCGGATCGTAAACGATCCCGCCCAGGATAAAGGCGTTTGCCGGGGGCGCTTGCGCGATACTCGCCGAGATCGCCAGCGCAAGCGTAGAAACAAGAGCTTTCAATTTGCGTTTCATTCTCGTTCTCCTTTCGATGATGATGGTTCCGGCAAGAGAGCGGCGGCCCAATCGAGCCCCTTCGCCGCGAGCATTTTCCTTGCAAACGACTCGTCGCTTGCATCGGCAATTATCTTGTCGATGAGCCGGTGATCCTGCGGCGTAGACGCCCCGCAAAAGGCGAGCGCAATGTCTCCTAATCGAAGATCAAATATTCGATTGCCCACCGGAGACTGGAAATAATACTCCTGCTTGGGTGTCATGCTTGCGATGATGTCGATTTGCCGGTCGTTCAGCCCAAAATTCGAATATGCTGAATAGATGCTCGACTCTCGCGCCCGCGGATTGGGCAGGAATATTCTCGACGGGCAGGATTCTATAATAGCTGGCGCAATCGCGGAGGCTTGTACGTCGCTCAGCGATTGGGTTGCAAAGATGACAGAAACATTCTTCTTGCGAAGCGTCTTCAGCCAGTCTCGGATTCTTCCTGAAAACATTGGATTGTCGAGAAAGAGCCAAGCCTCGTCCAACAACAACAGCGTGGGATCTCCGTTGAACCGCACTTCCAATCGATCAAAAAGATAGGTGAGCGCCGGTGCGATAGCCGACTGCTGCCGCATAAGCTCCTCCATCTCGAAGCAAACGAGATTCGAAAGCGAAAACACCTCTTTATCTGCGTCAAAGAGGTCGCCGAATGCTCCTTCCACGGTGAAAGGCTTCAACGCATGGCGGAGAGTCCGGTCTTGGACCAGGAGCGAGAAACCAGTGAGCGTGCGCTCGGCGGCCGGCGCGGCGGCAAGACTGGATAGCGCCGACCAAACCGCCTCTTTGATTGGAGGATCGACCGTCACGCCTTCCTGCGCCAGCAACCCGAGCAGCCAGCGTTGTGCGCGCGCCTTGTCTTCCGGCGCCTCAAGATCGCGCAATGGTTGGAAGGAAAGATCCGCCTTGGACCCGAGATCATAAACGACCCCTTCAAGACCGAGGCATGCAGCGCGGATCGAGCGGCCTTTATCGAATGCGAAAACTTGCGCTTTCTCATAACGGTGAAACTGCGCCGCGATGAAAGCGAGAAGCACCGATTTCCCGGCGCCGGTTGGCCCGACGATCAGCATGTGACCGACATCGCCAATATGCGTCGATAACCGAAACGGCGTATGACCGCGGGTCGTCGCCAGGGCCAAGGGCGGTCCGTCCAGATGATCGTTTCGCGCCGGCCCCGCCCAGACGGCGGACAATGGCGCGATATGCGCAAGGTTTAACGTGTGAACGAGCGGCTGACGGATATTGGCGTAGAGATGTCCGGGCAGGCTGCCGAGCCATGCGTCCACGGCGTTCACGGACTCGCGAATGGTCACGAAGCCGCGTTCGTTCAAGACGCGTTCGATTTCCCGCACGCGATGGTCGACGGCGCTCCGCTCCTGATCGTGTACGACAATCGTTGTCGTTAGAAACCCGAAAGAAACGTCGTCCGCGCCGAGTTCCTGCAACGCTGCATCCGCATCCGCCGTCTTATTGTCAGCGTCCGTGTCAATGAGCGCGCTGGCTTCATTGAACAGCGTCTCTTTGATGATTGCGGCGATGGATTTGCGTTTGGCGAACCACTGGCGGCGGTATTTGGCAAGTTCAGCGGACGCCCTCGCCTTGTCCATGGCGATGAACCGCGTCGTCCAGCGATACGGAAACGCGAGCGCATTGAGGCTATCCAAGAAACCCGGTTCGCTCGCTG
>JBFXBB010000347.1:0-2791 GCA_050183685.1 Amphiplicatus sp. | reverse complement strand
ACGTCGACCGTCGATTATCAGGGCAACGCCTGGAGCCTGGTGCCGGCAGGGACATGCGAATCGATCGAGCTGCCCGGCGGTCGTGAAGGCAGCCTCGAGCCGCTCGATCGCGATCTGGCGTAACTCTCTCCCCCGACGCCAGGCGGGCCGGCCCCTGCGGTTTCCCCCAAGCGCAGGGACCGGCTCCGTTTTTTAATTTGATGCTGAAGTTCGCAAGTCTTTGCCAAAATTGGAGAGTCCCGTTTTGCAATACCGCCGTATACGGATATTTGTCAACGTTGTTTTTTCTGCGAGCGCTGCAACTGCGGTTTGCGGCGCTGCTTTCGCGAGAGAGGATGTGTTCTCGTCGCGTGACCTCGTCGTCGTCACGGCGCAAAAGCGTACGCAGCAAATCGATGACGTCCCGCTCTCACTCGATGTCATTAGCGGCGCAAAGCTTGATGCCCTGAGCGCGGGCGGCGAAGACATTCTCTTTCTTGCGGCGCGTTCGCCGAGCCTTTACGCGGAATCCTCCTCTGGACGGAATTTTCCACGCTTCTATATTCGCGGTCTCGGCAACACCGATTTCGATCTCAACGCCAACCAGCCCGTTAGCCTCGTTTATGACGAGATTGTCCTTGAGAACTCGATCCTCAAGGGCTTTCCGGTCTTCGATCTCGATCGCGTCGAAATCCTGCGCGGGCCGCAGGGGACGCTCTTCGGGCGCAACACGCCGGCGGGGGTTATCAAGTTCGAATCGGCAAAGCCGACGGATGAGTTCGAAGGGTACGGCCGCGTCTCCTATGGCCGCTTCAACGCCGTTGATGCGGAGGGCGCCATCAGCGGTCCGGTAGCCGGCGACACGCTTGCCGGCCGGCTATCGCTTTTCGTTCAGCGCCGGGATGATTTCGTCGACAACACGTTCGACTTTGGCGGCGAGGAAGGATTTGAAGAATTCTTCGAGTTCGCCGGCCGGGCGCAGCTCCTCTTCAAGCCGAATGACCGGGTTTCGTCGCTCCTCAATATTCACGGGCGGCGGCTCGACGGCGGCTCGCGGCTCTTCCGCGCCAATGTCATCCGCCCCGGTTTGGGCGGCCTTGTCGACGGATTCCGGCACGACGAGACGGCGCAGGATGCGACCCAGATCCTCGAAGTCTACAACGTCGGCGCGAGCCTCAAGACCGATGTCGATCTGGGCTTCGGCGTCTTAACCTCCGTCACCGGCTATGAGCAGGTCGGCATCACGGCGCGCGGCGACGTCGACGGCGGTTTCGGCGCCGACTTTGCGCCGCCATCCGGTCCGGGATTTATTCCTTTCGCGGCCGAGAGCGCGGACAACATCACCGGGCATGATCAAGTGACGCAGGAGTTGCGACTTAACTTCAACCCTTCCCGTTCCGTGAACGCAACCGTCGGCGGGTTCTTCTTCTACGAAAACCTCGAGCTCGAGAACCTGAGCTTCGACACGCTCGCCGCCGGCGCCGAGAACGGGCGCGCAATCCAGGATCAAGACACGTACGCCTGGGCCGTCTTCGGTTCCGCCGAGTGGGCGGCGACCGATCGATTGACGTTGCAGGGAGGCTTGCGCGTTTCCGGCGAAGACAAACGCTTCATCGCCGAGCGGCTTGTCGGGCCCTTCGGAGCGGGAACGGTTGGGCCCGTTCGCCGCGACCTCGATGGTGTCGTTTTCTCCGGCGATTTCAGCGCGACCTACGCGCTTACTCCGAAGACGAATGTCTACGCCCGATACGCCCGCGGTTTTCGGGCTCCAAACGTTCAGGGACGGATCGTCTTCGGCGACGCGGTGACGGTCGCCGATACGGAAACAACGGACTCCGTCGAGGCGGGCCTCAAGAGCGCGTTCTGGGACGGGCGCGGACGCGTCAGCCTCGCGGGCTTTTGGTATCGCACGAACAATCAGCAGCTCACAGCTGTCGGCGGAGCCGGCAACTTCAACCAACTTCTCAACGCCGACTCAGTGATCGGCTACGGCTTCGAGGCGGAAGCCGCGCTCTCGCCAGTCGAGGGCCTCGATTTGACGGCCGGCCTCAGCCTCAACGAGACGGAGATCGACGACGTGGGCCTTGAAGTCGGGGTTTGCGGCGCGCCCTGCACGATTCTTGATCCGATCAATCCGCTCACCGGCAACGCGCTTATCGACGGCAATCCGTTGCCCCAGGCACCCCGCTGGATCGCCAATGCGACGATGCGCTACGGCGTTCAGGTCTTCGGCGGGCGCGGCGAAGCCTTCA
Source organism: Amphiplicatus sp. (assembly GCA_050183685.1). Taxonomy (GTDB): domain Bacteria; phylum Pseudomonadota; class Alphaproteobacteria; order Caulobacterales; family Parvularculaceae; genus Amphiplicatus. The sequence continues at coordinate 560 of JBFXBB010000347.1, read as the reverse complement.
TCCTGACCGATTGGGCCTATCGCAGCCGGATCGGCTTCTTCCTCTACGAAAGCGTCGAGTTTCAGGACCGCGATCTTCTCGAGGGCGGCGTCCGGATCGGCTACGCGCGCGGCGACGGGCGCTATGAGATCGCCGCCTTTGGCCGCAACATAACGAATGACGTCTCCATAGAAGGAGCGATCGACTTCAACAATTTCTCCGCTTTTGTGAACGAGCCGCCGACCTGGGGCGTCGAACTCCTGGCGAGGCTATAGATGTCCAACGCGGTTTTTTGCAGTTATGGAAGAGACGAAACTTCTTTTGGCGTGGCATATGAGCATTCGAGCGAGACTTCCGGTCGTATGCGGGCGCGCGGCGGTCGTCGCCGTGATAGTCGGCACGCTTCTCAATCTCATCAACCAAGGCGATGCGCTCCTCAGCGGCGGAGAGGTGAGCGTTCTGAAGATCGTTCTGACCTATCTTGTGCCGTTCGTCGTCAGCACGCATGGCGCATTGATGGCGCATCGATAGGAGGCGTTCGGCGACGTTTTGGAAAGGGGAACGCCAAACGCAACATGGGA
>JBFXBB010000346.1:0-2819 GCA_050183685.1 Amphiplicatus sp. | reverse complement strand
CCGAAGACGGAGGACCCCAAGCCGACGGCGCTTTTCGCGGCCGCCGCCTCGGCGGCCGCGGCCAATAGCTGGACCGCGATCAACGGCTTTGCGGTCGCGCGGGTCTACGCCAATGTCGCGGAGGAATATGAGGCGGCGCGGGGCGGGGCGGTCGTCGCCGATTTCGGCGCGATCATCCGCTATTCGGCGCGCGGGGCCGATGCGCCGGCCGTGCTCGCGCGCGCGACCTCGGCGCCGGTCGCCGGGCTCCAGCCGGGCGAATCGGCGCGCGGCCTCATGCTCGACGCCGAGGGCGGCGTCGTCGACATCGTCGAAGTCGCGCGGCTGTCGGACGAGCTGTTCCTGCTCGCAACGCCCCGCCGCCATGCAAGGCGGCTCCAGCTCGCCGCGCGCGGGCTTGACGCGACGGTCGAGGAGATTTCCGGCCATATCGCCGCGCTCGCCCTGATCGGTCCCGAAGCGCTCGAAATCGCGAAGGCCGCCGGCTTCGACCTCGCCGGCGACAGCCTCGCCGCGCAGGGGCGCGTGCGCGGCGTCGAGACCTCGGCGCGCCCGATCCATTTCGGGGCGCTTTCCGGCGTCGAGATCATCTATCCTGAGGAGGAGGCGCTGACCCTGTGGGAGCGGCTGCGCCGCGCGCGCGCGCCGCGGCCGGCCGGGCTCGATGCGCTCGAAATCCTGCGCATCGAGGGCGGCGCGCCGCGGCCGGGGGTCGATTTCATCCCCGCCGACGAAGCGCGCAGCCAAGCCGGCCGCCGCCTCCCCGCCGAACTCGGCCTTCCACACCTCGCGCCGGCAAACCGGGCCTGGTTCAACGGCCGGCGGGCCCTGCGCGGCGCGGGCGGCGGCGCGCGCGCGCTCGCCGTCCTTGCGATCGACGCGGACGCGGTCCCGGCCGGCGCGGCCGTTCACGCCGAGGGCCGCAAAGGCGCCGTCGGCTGGCTTTCCTCGCTCGCCTTCTCGCCCCGCATGAGGCGGGTCGTCGCCTTCGCCGATCTCGGCCCCGAGGCCGCCGGCCGGCCGCTTGAGGTCGCGGCCGGGGCGGGGCGCGTCCGCGCCGAGCGGCTCGAAACCCCGGAAAGCCGGCTCGCGGCGGCCTTTCGGGCGGCGACGGACTCGCGGGCCTGATGCGTTTTAAGGGGGTGCTGGGCGGCCAACTGGGCTATAGGAGAAAAATAAGATGAAGAAACGGATTGTCCTTTCGGCGCTGGCGGCGGGCGCCCTCCTTAGCGCGGCGCATGCCGGCGAGGGAAAAGGGCCGATGGGCCCCGGCCATCGCTGGGACGCGCTCGACGCCAATGGCGACGGCGAAATCTCCCTAAACGAAATGAACGCGCGGCAGCGCGAATTCCTCGCCGAGGCGGATAAGGACGGCAGCGGAGGCGTTTCCAAGGAAGAGCTGAGGGCGCATTTTCAGGAAAAGCGCGCCGAGCGCATGGGCGACGCGAATGGCGACGGCGCGATCGACAAGGCCGAGTTCGAGGCGGCCGCCGAGAAGCGTTTCGCCAAAATGGATCAAAATGGCGACGGCGTCATTTCGGCCGATGAAATGCGTCATGACCGGCGCGGTCCTCATGGCGGGCGTGGCGGCGAGTGACGAGGCTGGCGGCGCCCCGGGCAGGCGCGCCGCCTTCCTTGAAGCACAGGAGACATATTGGCCGTTGGGGATGAGAGCGACGAGACGCTCGTGGCGCGGGCCGGACGCGGCGACCGCGCGGCGGCCTCGACGCTCGTCCTTCGGCACACGGATCGTATTTTCGCGGCGTCCTGGCGCATGCTCGGCGAGCGCGCCGCGGCGGAGGATGCAACGCAGGAAACCTTTCTTCGGCTTTGGAGGCACGCCGCGCGCTGGCGGCCAGGCGCGGCGAAATTCGAGACCTGGCTCTACAAGGTGGCGATGAATATCTGCCTCGATAAATTGCGCAAGCGCGGCCGGGAAGCGCCCGAAGAAGCCGCGCCCGAGCGCGCCGACGAAGCGGCGAGGGCCGATGACGCGCTGATCGCCGAGGAGCGCCGGCGCGCCGTCGGCGAGGCGATGGCGCGGCTTTCCGAACGCCAGCGCCTCGCGGTCACGCTCTGCAATTTCGAGGAGCGCTCGAATATCGAGGCGGCCGAGATCATGGGCGTCAGCATCGAGGCGCTTGAATCCCTGCTCGCCCGCGGCCGTCGCGCCTTGCGCGACATGCTCCTTTCCCGGCGGGAGGAGCTGATGGAAGGAGACCGTCATGACGCGTCGACATTTGCTCGCTGAGAAGGAAAAGCGGCTTGAGGCCGCCATCTTTTATGTCGAGGCTTTCGGCGGCGACCCCGCGCGTTGGCCGGAAGACGCGCGCGCTCTCTTCGATGAATTCGATGGCGAGGATTTGCGTTTCGACGGCGCGCGCAAGGAAGCGGCCGAGCTTGACGCGACGCTCGCGTTCTGCCCGGCGCCGCAGGCCGGCCCCGCCTTGCAGGAGAAGATACTGGCGGGCTTTTCCGAGAGAAAATCTGTAAACAGACGGCTTGCCGTCGCCTCGTCCCAAGGGCGGCGAGACGTAGTCAGGCGCTTTATTCCCGCCGGACTCCTCGCCGGAATGACCGCGCTCGGCTTCGCCATCGGCGCGGCGAGCGCCGGCGCGCCGATCGACAACGATCCCCTTTACTACGCCCAGGCGACCCTGACCCCGGCCGCCGGCGAGGAGGACGCCTTCTGGGCGGCTGAAGAATGAAGCGCACCCTGACGATCTTGCTTGCGCTTTCACTCGCCGCGAATGTGTTTCTCGGCGGCTTCCTCGCGGGGCGGCGTTTCTTCGAGCCGCCGCCCTATCATCGCGTCATGC
>JBFXBB010000345.1:0-2821 GCA_050183685.1 Amphiplicatus sp. | reverse complement strand
GCGGATGTCCCGATGGATTTCGCGCAATGGCGCAATGATGCGCGCATGGATTTCAGGATAGCCCTTGACGCTCTCGCCAAGATCGTCAGCGGGCTCCTCGACGCCGCCGAAAGCAAAAGCTTCGGCATTAACCGCCGGAAAGATCGTTTCCAAAAGCTCGGCGAGATCATCGAGGCGCAATTCGAAAGCCAGATCAAAAATACTCGCGCGGGAGACGTCATGGCGCGAGGAGAACGCCGGCAGCCCCGCCGTGAGGAGAAGCGCGCGCATGATCATCGCCTGGCGTATCGCATGCAGCGCATGCATCGACCGGCGCCGCTCATGGCGTTCGGCGTCGACATGCTCGCCATAAAGCTCTCTCGAAATGCGGTCGAGTTTTGCAAGATCGGCGGCGAGGCGGTTGGCGAGACGATTGAGGCCCGTCGGCGTCTCCTGACGGCATAGGCGCTCGCCGATTTCCTCGCACATGCGCGCTGTCGCTGAATCGCGTGCGCCGATCGCCATCGACACCCAAAAGCTCGCGTCAAACAAGATCGCGTAGCCGCGCAGCACCGGCAGGCTTGTCAGCGCACGCGCGCGGCGCGCAAGATGCATCACATGCGTCATGCGCGGCGAGGACCTGATAAGCTCGATAATTCGGTCGGGCTCGGCGCCGCCGGCAGACCCCGCGCCGCCGCAGACATTCACGGGGGCCGCAAGTTGTTGCAAGATTGCATTATGCGGAATGGCGCGGAGCGCCCGCGGCCCCGTGACGACGCCGCCGCTCTGACGCCGCACGCGCCGTGAGCCTGTAGCGACAAGCATGCCGGGCGCAAAAGCGCCGATCGTCACGTGATAGTCCGGATTGTCAAAAAGAGCTTCCTGCCATGCCTTCACCGCACGATAGACATCCCAGGAAAAATTGATGTCTTCATAGTACCGATCGTTCTTATCCGCCGTCGGCTCGGCGAAGCTCCATTTCAGGAGCGAGGCGACGGTCGCCACAGCCAAGCGCGGCGTCTCGAAATGCAGATAGCCGTCGCCGCCCTGAAAACTACTCTCGGCGTTGATCGAAATGTGTTCATGAGCGAATTTCGCGCGCGCCCACGGCGTCATCAGATAGTCGAAGCGATCCTGAAGCGCGCCGGGAAACCCGCCGCGGCCCATCGATTCGCCATGCGTATTGAAGATGACCGCCTCGATATCGGTTACGTCCGCTTTCGTCATGCCGCGGGCGAGGAGAATCTGCAGGCGCTCGATTGCGAGATCGGCGGCGACCTGCCCCATGAAACGCCCAGAATCGGAAAAGCCGAGCTGGATCGCAATGCGTCCGCGCGACCTGATGTAAGCGACAAATTCCGGCTCGGCGAGAAGACGTTCCAAAAATCGTCCGCCGCGCTCGATCGCTTCTGGCGTTTCGAACAGAGGCGAGATGTCGATGCGCCGCTCGACGCCATAAAGCCGCGCAAGATAAATGGCGCCCATGACAGTCGCCGGCGCCTCGCATTCCGCGATCAAGAAGCGGATTGGCGTGTCGGCGTCGATATGTTTCAGAAACTCCGCGCAGAGCATGAATTGCCGCCGCGCGGTCATTTGCTCAAGAAAAATCGAAGCGACATTGATATTGCGCCGGCGCGCGGCGCCCGCCTTTTTCGCGGCGGCGTCAAGCGCGGTGCGGTCGATAAAATCGCGCGCGGGATCGAGTCCGAGATCGGCGCGGAGCGCTGAGCGCACCTGCGCCGCATTGATCCTGAGGTGAATGCGCGCGATGCCGAGGCCGTAATTTTTCATCTCGGCGCGGAGCGCGACGAGCGCGCGCCTGGCCTCTTCGGGCGCTGAGTCAATAAGCGGCGCCAGAGCCTCGATGATCGGGCCGAGGCTGACCAGGCGGCGCGGGTCGGCGCGGGTCAGTAGATTCGCTGCTTCGGTGACGACGTCTGGATCCGAGAGATCGCCTGAAAATTTCGCCGCCTGCTCGGAGGCGAAAGCGGCTGCGGATTCGAGCTGTGCCGCGACAGACCGGGCGCTTTCGAGTTTCATGCCGCGGAGCGTTTCGGCGTAACGACGAAGTTGCAGCGATTTTTCTTGCAGGCGAAGCGTGAAGGTTTGACCCCAATGGATGTCCGTCCGCCCATCAAGGTCGTAGCCCACCCAAGTCGCCAAACTCAAGGGCGCGGGAGCGAGCAGGGTCCAGTCGGCCGGATAGCGCGCCTGCGCCCAGACGAGCATGGCGTCGACAATGGCGCGGAGCGATTCCTGGGCCCGCAGGATCGCTTTCTGCGCGTCTTCGTGCTCGGCAACGAGCGAAATCTCCGTATCCGGAGCATGAGGAAGCTCGGCGACGGCGGCCGCCGCCTCGCTGCGCGCCGTCTCATCTGCGGCTTCGGCGCGGGCGGCGAACGCGCGCCGCAAGGCGCGCGACATGGCGAAGGTCGGGTGGGCCGTGAAAACAATCCCGGCGCGGGCGCGTTCGAGCGCCGCCTTGACCGTCGCAAAGGGCGCGCCGTCGAGAGGCGCAAGGAGCGCGTCAATATCGACGCTGTCGCGATGGCGCGCCCCAAACTCGTCGGCGCGGGCGATGAGCGCCTCGTCGCTGAACGCCTTGGCGAGCGCTGCAAGCCGGCCCGCGTCGATTCCGCCCTTGGCCTCCAGATCAGCGAAATCATAGGCAAGCCGGCGAACAGAATTCGTCAGCGGATCGACAGCCGACTCGCGTTCATAGGCCTTAAGGCGCGCAAGGGCGAAGGCGGTCCAGTCCGCGACCGGCGCCTCTGGCGCGGGCGCGGCGATCGCCTCGGCTAAGGCGCGCCTTTCATTCATCATGTCCGAGGACTTAGCCTAT
>JBFXBB010000344.1:0-2832 GCA_050183685.1 Amphiplicatus sp. | reverse complement strand
GGTTTCCCCGGTGCGCTGGGCGCTTGCTCCCGCGCGCCGACTTTCGCCATTATTCCTGAAATATCGGGCTCGTCGCTCTCACGACGCCTTAGGATGAAGGGGAAATTATTGCATTCGTCAGGCGCTAGGCGCGGCTTGTCCAGGATGACGGCCGAACACGATCGAATCTCAACAAGCCCTAGAGCGGTTTAATGCCAACCAGCATTAGTTGTGGCTCATAGAAATGCTGTGTCATCCCGGGTTCGGCCCTGACGGGCCGAACCCGGGATGACAGGCGAATGGGAGGGAAAAGATAGCGCCGTTTTCGTCGGTAGACGCCTCGGTTCCGGGCGAGACGGCAATGTTCTCGTCAAAGTGTTCGCGTCAAAGTCGGTTTCGGCCGGCTCCTCGATGGGCGTGTCGACGGGGTCGCCGACCGGCGGCGGTTCTTTTTCGGGATGAGGCAGCGGATTGTTGACCGGCGCGTCGCAGGAAGCAAGAAGGGCGCAGGCCGTAGCAAGAAGAGCGCGTCTCATGGCGTTTCTCCTTCGTCATTAAGGACGACAATAACCAGAGCCGGCGCGCGTCTCCGCTTCTTGTCAACAGAAACGTCAACAGAAACGCGCGGAAGTCGTTCGGGCGACTGATCGCTCTCTATCGCTCATCGAGCTTGAACTCGATTCTCCGGTTCTGGGCGAGCGCGGCCGCCGAAAAGCCGGCGACCAGCGGGCTTTCCGAGCCCGAGCCCGTCGCCATCAGGCGCCGCGCGGGAACGCCGCGCTCCTTGAGATAATTCACGACCGAAATCGCGCGCTGCGCGGAAAGATCGAGATTGGAGTCGAAAACCGCGCGGCAGGACGGCCCCAGGGGCGCCGCGTCCGCATGGCCGTCGACGCGCAGGACCCAGTTCACCTCCGGCGGAATGTCGTTCTGGATGTCGAGAAGCGCCGCGGCGAGCTTGTTAAGCTCGACCTTTCCCGCCTCGCCCAGCGTCGCCGAGCAGGAACCGAAGAGAATGTCGCTCTCGAAGACGAAGCGGTCGCCGACGACCTTGACGTCGGTGCGCTCGCCGAGCGCGGCCCGCAGCGCCTCGAAAAAGCGCGAGCGCACCTCTTGCAACTCCTGGACCTTGCGGGCGAGCGCGGCGTTCAGGCGCTGCGAGAGATTTTCGATTTGCGCCTTCTGCGCGCGGTCCTTGGCCTCGGCCGCTTCGAGCGCTTCTTGCAGGCTCGCGAGCTGCTTTCTGAGCGCGGCGAGCTGCGCGTTCAAGGTCGCGATTTCGCTTTTCTGGTTTTCGCTGAGCGCTTTTTCGGCGTCGAGTTCCTCTGCCGAGGCGGCGACCGCCGCGCCGAGCGAGGCGATTTCGGCTTGCTTTTCCGCGATCGTCGTTTCGAGCGCGAGGACCTGCGCGGCGAGCCGGTCCTTTTCGGATTGGGCGAGGCCGAGCGCATCGGCGAGTTCGTTGATGCGCGCGGTGAGGCGGGCGAGCTCGGAGTCCTTGCTCGCCAGTTCGTCCTTCACCGAGGTCAGCTTCGCGCCGAGATAGAACTGCGCGACGACGAAGATCGACAGGACGAACATCAAAACGAGCAGCAGCGTCGAGAGGCCGTCGACAAAGCCCGGCCAGATATTGGCCTCGCTCGATCTGCGCCGCCGCGCCATCGCTATTCTCCGGCGCCGCGGATGAGCGTGCGGTTGAGGGCGCGGATTTCGTCCTTGAGCTCCGCCGTCTGGCCGGCCTGCGCCTTGATATGCGCCTCGGTATTGGCCGCGAGCGCCGTTTCGATCGATTGCAGGGCGGACAGAATGTCGGCGGGCGCCTCGCTCATGGAGGCGGCCTCGCCGGTTCGGGCGCGGACGGTTTCGGTCATGCCGGAGAGCCAGTCTTCGAGATCGGTGTAAAAGCGGCCCTGCGCCTGGCTCGCTTGCAGGTCGAGAAAGCCGACGACGAGGCTGCCGCCGAGCCCGAAGAGCGAGGACGAAAAAGCCGTGCCCATGCCGGCGAGGGGCTCGCGCAGATTGCGGATGAGCTGCGCGACGGCGTCTTCGGCCGCGCCCCCGGCCTCGGCGAGGCCGCCGATCGTCGCTCCGACCGCGTTCACGGTCTGTAAGAGACCCCAGAAGGTGCCGAGGAGTCCGAGAAAGACGAGGAGATTGCCGATATATTTTCCCATTTCGCGCCCCTCATCCATCCGCGTGCCGATGGAATCGAGAATGGCGCGGGTCGATTCCGGCGACAGGCGCGCGCCGCCATGTTCGTCCGCATCGAGAAGAAGCCGCGCCATGGCGCTGATGAGGATCGGCGGACGCGGCAGGCGTGCGCGTCTCGGATCGACTGTCTCGCGAAAGGCCTCGACCCAGCGCACCGCCGGCGAGACGACCGCGGCCGCGCGCAGATTATAGACGATCCCGATCGCGAGGACCCCAAGGATGAGCCCGTTCAACGCCTCATTGGCCTCAAAGGCATCGACGAGGAGGCGCGTCGGCTGCGGAGAGAGCGGCGACAGATAGAAGATCACCCCGCCGACTGCGAGGAGGAAGATCACCATATTCAGGATGTATCGGCCGGGCCGGGCGAACTTCACCGACCTCTCAAGCGAACGCGCCATAAGACCCCTCGATCCCCCCTACAAATCCTCCCCCTGCAATATTCGGACTTTATGTCAAAAAGCCCGGCGGGTGTACGTTTGGAGGTCTGTGAGGGCCCGCCGCTTGCGCCCGCATGGATTGACGGGGCTCGTTCAAGATGGCGGCCGCGGCGACGGCCGCGCCGGTCTGGCGCAAAAAATGCGCTTTTTGGGCGCATTTTTTGCGCTTTTCCCTTGACGCGCGGTTCAATCATGACAAAATGAT
>JBFXBB010000343.1:0-2862 GCA_050183685.1 Amphiplicatus sp. | reverse complement strand
AGGCACCTACCGCATTTCCGACGGGCGCGGCGGCGCGGGCAGCGGGCAGCAACGCTTCGCGCCGCTTAATTCGTGGCCGGACAATGCCAACCTCGACAAGGCTCGCCGGCTTCTGTGGCCGATCAAGCAGAAATACGGCAATAAGCTCTCGTGGGCCGACCTTTTCGTGCTCGTCGGCAACGCGGCGCTCGAGTCGATGGGCTTCAAGACCTTCGGCTTTGCGGGCGGACGCCCCGATGTTTTCGAACCGGAAGAGCTCTTCTGGGGACCTGAAGGAACCTGGCTCGGCGATGAACGCTACAGCGGCGAACGCCAGCTCGCCGAGCCGCTCGGCGCCGTGCAGATGGGTCTCATCTACGTCAACCCGGAAGGCCCGAACGGCAATCCCGATCCCGTCGCGGCGGCGAAAGATATCCGCGAAACCTTCCGCCGCATGGCGATGAACGATGAAGAGACCGTGGCGCTCATCGCGGGCGGCCACACTTTCGGCAAGACGCATGGCGCGGGCGACCCCTCGCTCATCGGACCCGAACCCGAAGGCGCGATGATCGAGGCGCAGGGCCTTGGCTGGAAGAGCGCCTACAAGTCAGGCATCGGCTGCGATGCGATCACCGGCGGGCCGGAAGTCATCTGGTCGCAGACGCCGACGAAATGGAGCAACTATTACTTCGACAACCTCTTCAAATATGAATGGGAGCTGACGACGAGCCCGGCGGGCGCCAAGCAATGGCGCGCGAAAGGCGCGGAACCAACCATCCCCGATCCGTTTGATCCGTCGAAGAAGCGCGTGCCGACCATGCTGACGACGGACCTCTCGATGCGTTTCGATCCCGCTTACGAGAAAATCTCGCGGCGCTTCTATGAAAACCCCGACCAGTTCGCGGATGCGTTTGCGCGGGCCTGGTTCAAGCTGACGCACCGCGATATGGGACCGCGCGCCCGCTACAAGGGCAAGCTCGTCCCGAAAGAAGTGCTGATCTGGCAGGACCCGATTCCGGAGCCGAAATACACGGTCAGCGAGAGCGATATCGCGGGGCTCAAGGCGAAGATCCTCGCCTCCGGCGTCAGCGTCCGTGACCTCGTCTATGTCGCATGGTCTTCGGCCTCGACCTTCCGCGGCTCCGACAAGCGCGGCGGCGCCAATGGCGCGCGCATCCGCCTCGCGCCGCAGAAAGACTGGGAAGTCAACGAGCCCAAGCGCCTCGCAGAGGTGCTGGCCGCGCTTGAAAAAGTCCGCAAGGATTTCGGCAAGGAAGTCTCGATTGCAGACCTCATCGTGATCGGCGGCGCCGCGGCGATCGAAAAGGCGGCCAAGGACGCCGGCGTCACGGTTTCTGTCGAAGTGAAGCCGGGCCGCGGCGATGCGACCGCCGAACACACCGACGTTGAATCCTTCGATGCGCTGAAGCCGCGCGCCGACGGTTTCCGCAACTACTACGACTCAAAACGCGCTTTCATGAAGCCGGAGGAGGCGCTGGTCGACAAAGCGCAGCTCCTGAAGCTCTCGGCGCCGGAGATGACGGTGCTCGTCGGCGGCCTTCGCGTCCTCGGCGCGAACTACAACGGCGCGAAGGAAGGCGTGTTCACTGCGAATGTCGGCAAGCTCACCAACGACTTCTTCGTCAACCTGCTGACCGTCGACAATGAATGGACCGAGGCCGGCGACAACAAATATGAAGGCCGCGACCGCAAGAGCGGCAAGGTCGTGTGGACCGGCACGCGCGCCGACCTCATCTTCGGGTCGAACGCGCAGCTTCGCGCGATCGCCGAGGTCTACGGCCAGTCCGACGCCAGGGAGAAGTTCGTCAGGGACTTCGTCAAGGCGTGGAACAAGGTGATGAACAACGACCGCTACGATCTCGCCTGATCCGAAGGTCGTCTTGAACGATGAAAGCCGGCGCGCAAGCGCCGGCTTTTTCGTTTCGATCGCACGCCGGTTTCAATCCCGCCCTTCAGGCGCGCCGAGCGGGAACATGTGGCGATATGGCCGCGCCGCATCGAGGGCGCGCGCATAGCTCGGCCTTTCAAGCAGGCGCGTTCGGTAGGCGCGGAGATTTGCAAACCGGTCCGGAATCGCGTGGCTCCAGTCCGCATACAGAAGATGCGGCGCGGCGGCGCAATCGGCGATGGTGAACTGATCGCCGACCGCCCATTCGCGCGAGGCCATGCGTTCGTCGAGAATCCCGTAGGCCTTGTCGAGCGCCTGTCTCCATTTGTCGCCGCCGTCATCGGCTTCGCGCCCGATCGCGGCAAGTACGAGACGCCCCTGCGGATAGGCGACATAATTGTCGAAGAACCGGTCCCACATGCGCGCTTCAGCAGCGACAACTGGATCGCCGGGAATGAGCCGCGGCGCGGCCGGATATTCCGCTTCGAGATATTCTATGATGCCGGTCGCCTCGAAGATTTTGCGGTCGCCATCGACGAGAAGGGGGAACTTGCCGATCGGCCAGAGCGACGCAAATTCGCTCGCCGCCGGCTCGCCCCCGTCAAGCAGCCTCGCCTCGAAGTCGAGACCTTTTTCGTGAAAGGCGGTGATCGCCTTCTGGCAATAGAATGAAAGCGGATGCAGATAGAGGAGCATCGGGGGCGTCCACAGCAAGGGTTCTGCGCCCGTCGGCGCGCAGCCCGGACGTCAATCGCTCTCTATTCTGACGGGTAGCCTCGCGATATCAATCGATTCTTCGCCATTGAGGGCCTCACCCCGTCCCCCTCATGGGAACTTTTAGGCGAACTAACCGTCTCCCCTCAGCAGCAAAGCGGAAAGCGCCCTTCATGAGAGCGGGTCATACAAGAGCAATCTGAGATGGGCGTGCGTGCCGACCCCGGCGACCGCCGCTTCTACGGGAGAGTGATCGGCGT
>JBFXBB010000342.1:0-2883 GCA_050183685.1 Amphiplicatus sp. | reverse complement strand
CGTCATCAATGCGATCGATCCCGAAAAAGACGTCGACGGGCTCACCGTGACGAGCGCCGGCCGGCTGATGGCGGGCGCGGCCGGGCTCGTTCCCTGCACGCCGCAGGGCTGCGTCATCCTGTTGAAGACCGTGCGGCCCGATCTTTCCGGCCTGAACGCGGTCGTGCTCGGCCGCTCGATTCTCGTCGGCAAGCCCTTGTCGCTGCTTCTGCTGGCGGAGAACTGCACCGTCACGATGGCGCATTCGCGGACGGCGGATCTCGGCGCGGTCTGCCGCGCGGCCGATATTCTCTGCGCCGCCGTCGGCCGCCCCGCGCTCGTCAAGGGCGGCTTCGTCAAGGAAGGCGCGCTCGTCATCGATGTCGGCATCAACCGGACGGCCGAGGGCAAGCTTGTCGGCGATGTCGATTTCGCCGGCGCCGCGGCGCGCGCGGGCGCGATCACGCCGGTTCCGGGCGGCGTCGGGCCGATGACCGTCGCCTGCCTCCTGCGCAATACGGTTCTCGCCGCCGCGCGCCGGCGCGGCCTCGCCGATCCGGACATCTGACATGGCCGAGCCCCGCATCGCGGTCATTCTGCCCTGCTACAATGAGGAAACGGCGATCGGCGCCGTCGTCGCCGACTTCCGCGCGGCGCTCCCGGCGGCCGCGATCTATGTCTATGACAACGCCTCGACCGACAAGACCGCCGAGAAAGCCCGCGGCGCCGGCGCGATCCTCCGCGCCGAGACGATGAAGGGCAAGGGCAATGCGATAAGGCGCGCCTTCGCCGATGTCGACGCGGACATCTATGTCATGGCGGATGGCGACGGCACCTATGACGCCGCCGCCGCGCCGTCGATGATCGCGGCCTTGCGTGAAAAAGCGCTCGACATGGTCGTCGGGGTGCGCGCGAGCGAGGCGGCGGCGGCCTACCGGCCAGGCCATGTGCTCGGCAACCGCGCCTTCTCCTATCTCTTCCGGACGCTTTTTCGTTTTGAGTTCACCGACATTCTGAGCGGCTATCGCGTCTTGTCGCGGCGTTTTGTGAAGTCCTTCCCCTCGACCTCGAAGGGCTTTGAGATCGAGCTTGAAATGTCGGCCCACGCCGCGCTTTTGCGCGCACCGACGGGCGAGATCGCGACCAAATATGGCGCGCGCGCGCCGGGCGGAGCGAGCAAGCTCAACACAATCGTCGACGGCGCGCGCATCCTGAAGCGGATGGCGACCTTTCTGAGGCTTCATCGGCCGCTTTTCGTGTTCGGCACGCTCTCCGTCCTCGGCGCCGTCGCGGCGATCCTCCTCGCCGCGCCCGTTCTTCTCGATTATCTTGCGACCGGACTGGTGCCGCGCCTGCCGACGGCGATCCTCGCGGCCAGCATCATGCTGGCCGCGATCCTCGTCTTTTTCGTCGGCGTCATACTCGACGCGCAGGCGCGCTATTTTTCCGAAACGAAGCGGCTCGCATATCTCCGCATCGCCCCGCCGCCCGGCCCTTGAGGCGCTCTCTCGTGAATCGTGTTAGCAGATATTTAACCAACAAAAACAGACGGTTATCACGTCTTTTCCGAAATTTGGCCGCATTTCCGCCGCAAAGCGGCGCGATAGTCGCGCCTGTAGACGACCCCCTCCGAGGCGACAAAGTCCCCTCTTGTTCCTCATGCACCACCGACCCCGTCGCCGCGCTTGTCCCCGCAAGCGCGGCGGCTCGGTTTTCGGCTCGGTTTTCTGAACCGCTTCTGGGCCGTTGCGCGGCGCCCGCGCATCACGATAGGCATTTGTGATGGCCCTGCTTGTCGCCCCGTCCCTTCTTTCGGCTGATTTCTCGCGTCTCGGCGACGAGGTCGCCGATATCGCCGCCGCCGGCGCCGATTTGATCCATGTCGACGTCATGGACGGGCATTTTGTGCCAAACCTGACCATCGGTCCGATGGTCGTCAAGGCGATCCGGGGGGCGACGGCGCTTCCCTTCGACGTGCATTTGATGATCGCGCCGGTCGATCCTTTTATCGACGAGTTCGCCAAGGCCGGCGCCGATATCCTCACCGTCCATCCCGAAGCCGGCCCGCATCTCCACCGCACGCTCCAGCGCGTCAAGGCGGCGGGGATGAAAGCGGGCGTCGCGCTCAATCCGGGAACGCCCGCCGCCGCGGCGATCGAGGTCATCGAGGAGGTCGATCTTATCCTCGTCATGAGCGTCAATCCCGGTTTCGGCGGGCAGAGCTTCATCGCGACTCAATTGAAAAAGATCGCGGCGCTGCGCCAGGCGATCGACGCTTCAGGCCGCGCGGTGATGCTCGAAGTCGACGGCGGCGTGAACGCCAAGACGGCGCCCTTGGCCGTCGAGGCCGGCGCGGATGTGCTGGTCGCGGGCTCGGCCGTTTTTTCCGGCGGCAAGGCCCGCTACGCCGCGAATATCGCGGCCTTGCGCGGGGGCGCGTGATGGCGAGGGCAAAGCGCGGCAAGACGCTGTCATTGGCGCAGGATGTCGCCGGGCGCATCGAGCGCGCCTGGGGCGAAAGCCCCTTCTACCAGGCGCAGTTGAAAGGCCCCGCCCCGGACCGGCTGCTTTGCCAGCCGACCGATCCAAGGACGCCCGACCGCGCGCTCGGCGAGGCGCTTTTGAAAGGCAGGCTGACCTTCGGCGCCGAAAGCGTCGATTGCGAAGGCGAGATCGAACGGATCTGGGATCTCGCCTGCGCGCCGGGCCCGCTTCATTCCTTCCTGCATGAATTTTCCTGGCTTCGTCATCTCGACGCGCTGGGCGAGGGCGGGACCGGCCCGGCGCGCGCGCGGACGCGCGCCGGGCGCGACCGTTTCGGCAAATGGTCGCCGGACGCCGGGGCCCCCGCTCTCGCCGCCGAGCGGCTGTCGCAGCGCTGCGGTCACAGCGCGTTGCGGTCGC
>JBFXBB010000341.1:0-2901 GCA_050183685.1 Amphiplicatus sp. | reverse complement strand
CCTGCATCTCGCTCAATCATGTGATCTGTCACGGCGTTCCCTCGGACAAGACGCTGCGGAACGGCGACATTCTCAATATCGACGTCACCGTCATTGTCGACGGCTGGCATGGCGACACGAGCCGCATGTATTACGCCGGAGAGCCGAAGGTGAAGGCGCGCCGCCTCGTCGAGACGACCCACGCCGCCATGATGCGCGGGATCGAAGCCGCAAGGCCCGGCGCGACCCTGCGCGATATCGGCCGCGCCATCCAGACCTATGCGGAGACGGAAGGTTTTTCGGTCGTGCGCGATTTCTGCGGTCACGGCGTCGGCCGGGTCTTCCACGACGCCCCGAATGTCGTTCATTATGCGGAATATAAGGACCGCTTCACCGGCGTTCACCGGGCGCCGGAAACGCCGCTGAAACCGGGCATGTTCTTCACCGTCGAGCCGATGATCAATGAGGGAAAGCCGGACGTAAAGATATTGAAGGACGGCTGGACGGCGGTGACGCGCGACAAATCCCTCTCGGCGCAATTCGAGCATTCCGTCGGCGTCACTGAGACTGGCGTCGAGATCTTCACGAAATCGCCAAAGGGTCTCGACAAGCCGCCTTATGCCTGACGGACGGGCGGCCTCGAAAACGGACGGACCGGAGCCCGCCGATCATGCAAAAGGCCATCGCGAGCGGCTGCGCGCGCGCTTCATGAAGGCGGGCGTCGACGGCGTGCAGGATTACGAGCTTTTAGAGCTCATCCTTTTTCGCGCCATTCCGCGGCGCGACGTGAAGCCGCTCGCCAAGGCGCTCATCAAACGCTTCGGCGGCTTTGCCGAAACGCTCGCGGCGCCCGCCAGCCGCCTTGTGGAGGTCGACGGCGTCGGCGAGGCGGTCGCGGAAGAATTGAAGATCGTTCACGCCGCTGCGGTGAAGCTGACGCAGGAGCGCGTCCTGAAGCGGCCCGTCATCTCCTCCTGGAGTGACCTTCTCGGCTATTGCCGCGCGGCGATGGCCGACGATTTCATCGAGCAGTTCCGCATTCTCTTTCTCGACAAGAAGAACATTCTGATCGCCGACGAAGTCCAGCAGCGCGGCACCATCGACCACACGCCGGTTTATCCGCGCGAGGTCGTCAAACGCGCGCTCGAACTCGGCGCTTCGGCGATCATCCTCGTCCACAATCACCCTTCCGGCGATCCGACGCCAAGCCGCGCGGATGTCGAGATGACGAAGCAAATCGTCGAGGCGGGCCGCACGTTGAATATCCGCGTTCACGACCATCTCGTGATCGGCAAGACACGCGAGGCGAGCTTTAAAAGCCTCGGCTTGCTCTAATCGCCGTAAATCGCGATCTCCGCCGCGCCTCCCTCCTGCTTGACGCCGCGGAACATGCCGGCGGCGTTGAACGTCATCGCATAGCGGCCGTCCGGTCCAAGAACGATGACCCCGCCATCGCCGCCGCTGTCCTGCAAGCGACGATGAACCACATCGTCAGCGGCCTCGGCGACGGTCTTTCCGCCATATTCGACCTGCGCGCAGACATCGCGGGCGACGGTGAGGCGGATGAAATATTCACCCCAACCGGTCGAGGAGACGGCGCAGGACTTATTGTCCGCATAGATCCCCGCGCCGATGATCGGCGAGTCCCCGACGCGGCCATAGCGCTTCATCGCCATGCCCCCGGTGGAGGTTCCCGCGGCGAGATTGCCGCCAGCGTCGAGCGCGACCGCGCCGACGGTTCCATATTTGACATCGGCAAAGACGGCGCCTTCGCGGCGTCTGTCGACTTTGCGCGCGGCCTTATATTCCTTCCAGCGCTTTTCCGTTCGAAAATATTTCCGTGGGACGATGTCGAGCCCGCGCTCCGCCGCGAAGGCGTCCGCGCCGTCATAGGCAAGCATCACGTGTACGGATTTCTCCATCACGGCGCGGGCGAGACGGATCGGGTTCTTGACCCGCGTGACCCCCGCGACTGCGCCGGCGTCAAGCGTCCTGCCGTCCATGATCGAGGCGTCGAGCTCGTTCTTGCCGTCGCGCGTGAAGACGGCGCCCTTGCCGGCGTTGAAGAGGGGCGAGTCCTCCAAGACGACGATCGCCGTCTCAACCGCGTCGAGCGCCGCGCCGCCGGTTTCAAGGACGGCGTAGCCAGCGTCGAGCGCTTCGCGGAGCTTGGCCTTGTATTCGGCTTCCTCGGCCGGCGTATAACGCCCGGGCGAGATGGCGCCCGCCCCGCCATGCACAAGGATCGTCAGCGGCGCCTCGGCGGCGTCGGCCGCCGCAAAGAGCGTCGCGGCCGCAATAACCAATGCGAACGGAATTGACGCCATCAAGCCCTCCCGCGACCATTCTGCGAGAGCTCGGCGGCGGGAACAAGGCCGATCGCTATACTTCCGGCAAAAGCAGGCGTTGCGCGCGCCACTGCTCAACAATACGCTCGACAAAATGGCCGTCGTCGACATCGACGGACCAGCCGTCGGTGAAACTCGCCGTCAGGCTTCTTGGAATGACCTCGCGCGGCAGAGCGTCGAACCGGATGCGCGTCGGCAGGGGTACGCCTTCCCCGACCGCGATCGCCTCGCCGAGGCCGAGGGACGGCAAGCAGTTGAGAAGGCTCGTCGAGGCGTCGGGAACGGCGGCGCGCAGCGCGTCCTGATCGGCCTGGTTTGCAAGACGCATCGCGAAGATCGTATTGCATTGGGAGAGGATCGTCGGGTTGAGCTCGGTCGGACGTTGCGAGACGACGAAAAGCGAAACGCCGGTCTTTCGACCCTCCTTGGCGAGACGCACCAGCGCGCGGCGCGTCGGCGCGAAGCCTTCCAAAGGATCGGCGGGCGCATAGCGATGCGCGTCCTCGCAGACAATGGCGATCGGCGCCGCGCCATTGCTCCATAGGCCGAATTCGAAAGCGAGCCGCGCCGTCAC
>JBFXBB010000340.1:0-2905 GCA_050183685.1 Amphiplicatus sp. | reverse complement strand
CGCCCGCCGAAAGCGACGATAAGATGCGCTTTCTCGCCACCATGAGCCATGAGATGCGAACGCCCCTCAATGGCATTATCGGCATGACCGGCCTTCTTCTCGACACCGACCTCAGCGCCAATCAGCGCGCCTATGCCGAAGCCGTTCGCGAATCGGGGGCGGCGCTTCTCGCCCTCATCAACGACATCCTTGATTATTCGAAACTTCATGCGGGCCGCTTCGAACTCGAACGCGCCCCGTTCGACCCCTATTGGCTCGTGCAGAATGTCGTCGAACTCCTGTCCCCGAAAGCCGCCGACAAGGGGATCGAGATCGCCGCCTTCATCGATCCGAAAACGCCGCGCCGGCTCGTCGGCGACGAGGCTCGGCTCCGGCAGGTGCTCATCAATCTCGCCGGCAACGGCGTCAAATTCACCGATCGGGGCGGCGTCGCCGTCGAAGCCGGCGTCGAAGCCGGGGAGGATGGCGGCGTCACTTTCCGAATCGACGTCCGCGACACCGGCGTCGGCATCGCCGAAGACGCGCAAGGCCGCATTTTCGAGGAATTCGCCCAGGCCGACGACGCCCGCCGCTCGCAGGGCACCGGCCTCGGGCTGACGATTTCGAGAAAGCTTGTCCGGGCGATGGGCGGCGACATCGCGCTCGCGAGCGCGCCCGGCGAAGGCAGCGTATTTTCCTTCTCGGCGCGCGTCGAACAAAGCGTCGGAGCAAGCCCCCTTTCGTCCCTCGACGCAGGGCCGGTCGTCGTCGCAACGCGCTCCCCGATTCTCGCGCGCATCCTCCGCTTGCAGATAGAATCCTTTGGGATCAGCTCCTTCCGCATCGAGCGCGATCCGGGAAACGCCGCCGCCGCTTTGAAGGCCGAGCCCGAGGCGACGCTCTTGTGCGATCTTGCAATATTCGACGCCGACGGCGGAGGCCTCGCCGAGGCGGCGCGCCGCTCCATCGCGCTTGTCGCGGCCAACGAGCGCGCTGCGCTCGAACGTCTCCGCGCCGCCGGCTTTGACGCCTATCTCGTCAAGCCGATCCGCCAATCCACCTTGATGCGCGAGCTTGCGCGCGGCGCAGTCGGCAAGAAGCCGGTTCAAGCAGAGGCGCATCCTGCCGGCCGGCGTCCCGGGAAGATCGTTCGCCGCGAAAGCGATCGCCGGCTTCGAATCCTTCTCGCTGAGGACAATCAGATCAACGCGGTGCTCGCGACGGCGCTGATCCGCCGCGCCGGGCATCATGTCGACGTCGCTGTCAATGGCGTCGCGGCGATCGAAGCGGTCACGCGCGCCGCCTATGACCTCATTTTCATGGATATGCATATGCCGGAAATGGACGGGCTCGAAGCCGCCCGGCGCATCCGCGCCCTTTCCTCCGACATTGCAAAGCTGCCGATCGTCGCGCTCACCGCGAATGCGATGGCCTCCGACAGGCAAAAATGCGTCGCCGCCGGCATGGACGATTTTCTGTCGAAGCCCTTCGACCCGGACGACCTCCATGCGATGCTTGATAAATGGTGCGCGGGCGAACCGCCGACGCAGCCCCAAAAGCGGATCGGAATCGCCTCATAAGCGCCCGGATGAATCTATAGAGCACTGCCGATTCCAATTCTCCGCGAACCGCCTTAGCTTTGGGCAATGACACATAGTGAAAAACCCGTCCGCTCTTGGCGCGAGGCGCTCGCGCCCTTCCTGAAGGCCCGCAGCATCGTCATGCTGCTTTTCGGGTTTTCAGCGGGCCTTCCCTTCTATCTCATCTTTCAGACGCTCTCGATCTGGCTGAGAGAGGAGGGCGTGTCAAAAAGCGAGATCGGCCTTTTCGCCTGGGTGGGGTTTGCCTTCACCATCAAATTTCTCTGGGCGCCGATTCTCGACCGCGCGCCGGTTCCTTTTCTTGAAAAGCGCATTGGGCGAAGGCGCGCCTGGATGGCGGTCGCGCAGGCCGGCGTCGCCGTCGCGCTTTTTGCGACCTCATTCGCCGATCCGGCGGCAAATCTCCTTTATGTCGCGGTCGCGGCGATCGGCATCGCTTTCGCCTCGGCGACGCAGGATATCACGGTCGACGCCTGGCGGATCGAGGCCGCGCCGGTCGAAGAGCAAGGCATGATGGCGGCGATGTATCAATATGGCTACCGCACCGGCGTCATTGTCGCCTCGACGGCGCCCTTGATCATCGCCGACCATGTGAATTGGGCGCTCGCCTATCAAGCAATGGCCTGCCTGATGCTTGTCGGATTTGCGACGGCGCTTTTCGCGCCTAAAGTTGAGGCTGGCCGCTATGAACCCCCAAAACGTCTGCCGCCGCTCCAGGCGGTTAAAGAGTCGGTCATTGGTCCGTTTGCAGACTTTCTTGGCCGGTACGGCGTCGCCGCCATCGTCATCCTTCTTTTCATTGCGCTTTACAGAATACCGGACTTCGTCATGGGCTTCATGACCGGTCCGCTCTATATCGACCTTGGCTACGCAAAGACCGATATAGCTGTCATAAAGGGCGTCATCGGCGTGTTGGCGATGATGCTCGGCGTCTTTGTCGCCGGCGTCACGATGCTCCGACTCAATATCATGACGGTGTTGTTTATCGGCGTCGTCGCGCAGTCCGTCACCAATCTTCTTTATTCCTGGCTGTCGCTGACGCCAGCTGACGACCTCTACCTAGCGACGGCGATCGTCATCGACAATATCGCCTATGGCTTCGCCGGAACGGTTTTGATCGCCTATATGTCAAGCCTCACCAACACCGCCTTCACGGCGACGCAATATGCGCTCTTCTCATCCTTCTACGCCCTGCCGGGCAAATTTGTCGGCGGCTTTTCCGGCTTTATCGTCGACGCCGTCGGCTATGCCTGGTTTTTCGCCATCACGGCTATCATAGGGATCCCCGCAGCGGGACTCGTCTATTTTCTAAGCCGGGGGCCTTG
>JBFXBB010000339.1:0-2905 GCA_050183685.1 Amphiplicatus sp. | reverse complement strand
ATGATGTCGCGTTGCGTCTCGTCGAGATAGCGGTGAAGGGCGCGCCCGGCGAGCTTTGCGGGCGGGGTTTTCAGTCTTTCGGCGAGCGCGCGCGCCGCGTCCTTGACCTCCGGGCCCGGGGAGGCGTGGAAGTCGCGATCGAGCGCGTCGAGCAAGGTGAATGCGGTCGTCGCCGCGCCGCGGACGGAGCGCGGAAATTGCAGATCGAAGAGCAGGAATGTCGCCGCGTCGGACGGCGCGACGTCGACGGAATGACGGCGATGGAAGGCGTGATAGCCGGAGGCCGACCGCAGCAGGGTATTCCACCAGGCGACGTCGGCGCGGGGGCCCGCGTCCCCGCCTGACGCGTCGCCCTGGAAATATTTCATATCGAGAAAGCGCGTCATCTGGTCGGCGCGCTCAAGCGCCGCGCCGAGGCGATTGAAGAGCCAGACTTCGTCGCGATACCAGGTCGCCTCGATCAGGCCGCGATGGGTGAAACAGGCGGTGCGGATCTCTTCGCAAATGTCGGAAAGCTTCGACAGCGAAAAGCGCCGTTTCGTCAGCGCCGACACCGAGACATGGAAGACCGAGAGTTGGCGCCAGCTCTCGGTGCTGATCAAATGCCGAAGCGAGCGCGCATTCTCCTTGGCGTAGGTCAGCGCGGAGATGATCGCGTTCGGGTTGGCGCGATCGGCGAGATAGAATCGCGCAACGCCGAGCGCCGTGAACGGCGTTTTTCGCGCGGCGAAGGTTTGGCTGTCCTGATAGACCTCGATGACCGGACGCCAGGCCGCTTCGCTGTCCTGATCGGCGGCGAAGGCCTCGGTGACGGAGAGGAGCCGCGCAAGGCTTTCCGTGCGCACCATATAGCGGCCCATCCAGAAGGCGTTTTCGGCGAAGCGGGACAGCATCTTTTTTCTACTTCATGACCCAGGTGTCCTTGGAGCCGCCGCCTTGCGAGGAATTGACGACGATCGAGCCTTCGCGCAGCGCGACGCGGGTCAGCCCTCCCGGCAGCACCCAGGAAGATTTTCCGGTCAAAACGAAGGGGCGCAAATCCACATGGCGCGGGCGGACGCCGTCTTTCGTCAAGGTCGGGCAGACGGAGAGATTGATCATGGGCTGCGCGATATAGTTCGCCGGATCTTTCTTCAGCGCCCGGCGCGCCTCGGCGAGTTCGGCTTTCGTCGCTTTCGGGCCGACGACGATGCCGTAGCCGCCGGATTCGCCGACCGGCTTCAAGACCAGCGTTTCGAGATTGTCGAGCACGAATTTCAAGGCGTCCGGCTCGCGACAGATATGGGTCTCGACATTGGCGAGAACCGGCTCCTCGCCGAGATAATAGTCGATGATGCGCGGGATATAGGCATAGACCGCCTTGTCGTCGGCGACGCCCGTTCCGACGGCGTTGGCGAGCGTTACTTTGCCCGCGCGCATCGCGCGCATCAGGCCGGGCGCGCCGAGCATGGAATCCTTGCGGAACGCTTCCGGGTCGAGAAACGCGTCGTCGAGACGCCGGTAAACGACATGAACGGGCGCAAGTCCGGCGACCGTCTTCATCCACAGGCTGTCGTCGTCGCCGACGACGAGATCGCGTCCCTCGACGAGCGGCACCCCCATTTCGCGGGCGAGGAAGACATGCTCGAAATAGGCCGAGTTGTAGACGCCCGGCGTTAAGAGAACCGCCTGCGGATTGCTTGCTCCCGCCGGCGCGGTTTCGAGAAGCTTCGCCCTTAGGCGCTGGCCGTAATCGGAGACGGGCTCGATGCGTGCGCCTTCGAAGAGATCAGGAAAGGAGCGCATCATCAAATGCCGATTCTCGATGACATAGGAAACGCCGGACGGGCAGCGGCAATTGTCTTCGAGGACGAGGAAGCGGCCCTTTTCGTCGCGCACGATGTCGACGCCGCAGACATGGACATAGACGCCGTGGCGAAGCGGAACGCCGATCATCTGCTCACGAAAATTCTTGTTGCCGAGGACGAGATCCGCCGGCAGGACGCCGTCCTTGAGGATCTTCTGCTTGCCGTAGATGTCCTTAAGGAAGGCGTTGATCGCGGCGACCCGCTGGATGCAGCCCTTTTCGATGGCCTTCCATTCGGCCGCCGGGATCGGGCGCGGAATTGGATCGAAGGGAAGAATGCGGTCGATCGCGCCGGCGTCGGAATAGACGGTGAAGGTGATGCCGAGATTTTGCAGCTCGCGCTCGGCCGCGCGGTTGCGCTGATTGAGGGTGCGGATGTTATAGCCGGCGAGCCGCGCCCTCAGCCCGCCCGATCCTTTAAGGCTCGAAATCTCGCAATAGGATCGCCCTGAATCATAGTCGGCGAATAGGTTGTTCCGCGCCATATTTCAACAGGCTACCGCACTGCAACAAAATTGACAATCTGGCGCCGGGCGCAAAATTTGCGGGGCGCGCGGGGAGGGGGGAGGGGGGCAAGCGCGTCATCGCGATTCAACGCGCCGCTCTGCGCGGCGGGCGATAAATCGCGACCAGGGCTCCTTGCCGCCCATCCTTCGCGACGCGGTCCTTACGGGCCGCTCCTCAGGATGAGGCCCTGCTTGATGCAACGCGGGAAAACCTCATCCTGAGGAGGCGCGCAGCGCCGTCGCGAAGGATGGGCCGCGGGTCTCCGGTCGGAGTCATTGCCGCACGCCTTAGCGCTTTGCCGCAAGAACAATGCGCTTCTTCCCGTCGTCCGGCGCGCCGCTTATGCTGCGCCGGCGCGACGGGAGTTCCTGATGATCCGTGTCCTCGCCATGATCGCGGTTTTGGCCGCCGCGCCCCTTCCCGCCATCGCCGGGCCGGCGCTCGACGCGCTTTTTGCCGGGTATTGGGCGAATGAGCTGAAGGAAGATCCGTTCGCGGCGACCTATGCGGGCGTCGATGGCTACAATGACCGCGTTCCCGGCGTTGCGCCCG
>JBFXBB010000338.1:0-2909 GCA_050183685.1 Amphiplicatus sp. | reverse complement strand
GCCATTCACATAAGCATATCTCGGCATCGTCGTCTCAAGACCTCCAGAACGCCCGATTGAACAGCGCGAGCGCAGCGACAGCTTCTAGCCTGCCGAGGATCATTCCGACAATAAGGATGAACCTTATCGGCGCGCCGAATATGCCATAGCCGTTTTCGCCGCCTTCCGCGAGAGCAAGCAGCGGTCCTGTATTACTCAATATCGCCGTCGCTGTCGCCGCTGCAATCTCAAATGAGTGCCCTCCCGAGGCGACGACCATCATCAATGCGGCGAGCGTCATCGTGAAAACCAGAAAATGCATCCACACGCCAAGCTCGTTTGCAACGCGGCGAGAGCCGAACACCCCGCTCGGCTCGATAAGACGGCGGATTTCCTCATGCGCGCGGCGCATAATGACGAGCCAGCGCAGAATCTTGAAGCCGCCGGCCGTCGAAACGGCCGCGCCGCCGATGATCGCAGTGATCATGAGGACGGTCAGCGGCGGGGCTTCGCCAAGAACGAAGCCATTGGTCGACAGAAAGCTCGCCGCATTGAAAAGCTGGTCGGCGACAAGCCCCGCATGATGCGCGCCGGCGCTCAGCCAAAACAGCGCGCCGACCCCGACCGTGATCATCACATAGCCGCCCGTTTCGACGTCGCGGGCGCGCGCGAGGCCGCCTTTCATCAGGCGGGCGATCAGCACGAAATTCGCCCCGCTGAGGAGGACAAACGGGAAAAGCGCCGCCGGAACGAGCGGCGGATAGGCGGAAACGCCGCCCGGATGCCCGGTCATCCCTCCCGACGCGACGACGGAGAGCGCCAAAATGACGGCGTCGAACGCATCGACGCCGACAAATGACAGGGCCCCAAAGCAAAAAAAGGTGATGAGGACATAGACCCCGGCGAAAGCCCCGACCGCATCGCGCACCGGACGCAGATAGGATTCGCGATCGCCTCGCGAAAAGGGCGGCAGCAACGTATCGACGCCGATAAAAGCCGGCCGGACGAAGATCGCCGCTGCGATTGCAAGCGAGGCGAGACCGCCGATCCATTCGAGCTCGGCCCGCCACAATATCCCGGCCTCGCTTTCGAACATGGCCTCATGGGAGAGCCAGCCCCCCGTCGTCGTCAGCGCCGACACGGCCTCGAAATAGCCGTCGAAGAAGGGTTGGCCGGCAAGCGCGAAGGGCAAGGCCGCAAAAAGCGGCGTCACGCTCCACCAAAGAAGAACAAACAATAGCGCGCTTCGAAGATCCGTGGTGAGCCGACGCTCCGCGCTCGCAATATAGAGGCTGAAGCCGGCGAAAAGCGTGATAGCGGCCGAAAAAAGATATCCGCCTGCGCTTTTCTCGCCTGTTGCAAGCGCGAAGACAAAGGGGCCGCCCATAGCAAGGCCGAGCGCGATCAGCGCCGCCCCGAAAGCGCGAATGACCGAGGCTATGCCGATGATCGCTCTCCTTAAGGCCGCGCAGCGCGCGGCGCCTAGAAATATTCAAGGCTGACGCGGAACATCTGCTCGACGTCTTTCACATAGTCCCGAAGCGCCATCAGCACGATCCGGTCGCCCGCATTGATAATGGTGTCGCCCGTCGGCATCGAAACCTTCGCGTCGCGATAAACGGCGCCGATCATCACGCCCTCCGGCAATTGCGCCTCGCGCAGGGGCTTGTTGACGAGCGGCGAGGTTTCGAGCGCGACGGCGTCGACAAGCTCCGCCGCGCCGTCCGAGAGCGAATAAACGCCTTTGATCCGGCCGCGGCGGATATGCTGGAGGATGGTCGAAATCGTCGCCGCCCGCGGGTCGATATGGCGGTCGACGCCGACGGCCTCCGAAAGGGCCCCATAATCGGAATCGTTGACAAGCGCCATGGCGCGCCGCGCGCCTTCGCGCTTGGCGATGACGGAGGAAAGAATGTTCACCTGGTCATTATCGGTGACGGCGACGACGGACTCGGCGTCCGCGACCCCGGCCTCGCGCAGGAGCGCCCGGTCAAGGCCGTCGCCCTGAAGAACGACAGTGCGCTCAAGCTGTTCGGCGACAGTTTCGGCGCGGGCCTGGTCGCGCTCAATCAGCCGGATCTTCATCGAGCCGAGCTTTTCAAGGCCGCGCGCCACATAGAGTCCGATATTGCCGCCGCCGATGATGATGACGCGCCGCGCCTGGCGTTCGGCCTCGCCCA
This sequence comes from Amphiplicatus sp., assembly GCA_050183685.1. Lineage (GTDB taxonomy): Bacteria > Pseudomonadota > Alphaproteobacteria > Caulobacterales > Parvularculaceae > Amphiplicatus. The sequence continues at coordinate 750 of JBFXBB010000338.1, read as the reverse complement.
TGATTTCGAGCGCGCGCATGACGTCGTCGCGATCGGCGATGAAATAAATCTCGTCGCCGGCGGAAAGCTGGTCATCGGCATGGGCGCGCCACATCCGCTTTTCACGCTTGATCGCGACGATGGTTATCTTCAAGTCCGGAAAAAGCTCGGCGACCTGGCGGAGGGGGGTGTTGACGATCGGGCACTCCTCGCGCAGCCTGATCCCGACGGCCCACACCTTCCCGTCGACGAAGGATTTGATTTCGAAGGCGCCCGGCGTCGACATGCGCTGCATGATCGCTTCGGAGACTTCGCGCTCCGGCGAGATGATGACGTCGATCGGAATGTGACTGCGGCTGAAGAGGTCGGAATATTTCGGGTCGAGATAGCCGGCGGCGCGGATGCGCGCGATCTTCGTCGGCACGTTGAAGAGGGTGTGCGCGATCTGGCAGGCGATCATGTTCACCTCGTCGGAATAGGTGACGGCGATGATCATGTCGGCCTCGCGCGCGCCGGCCTCGACGAGAATGTCGGGATAAGAGCCATTGCCGACGACCCCGCGCACGTCGAGCCGTTCCGCAATGCTGCGGATAAGCTCCTTTGACTGGTCGATGACGGTGACGTCGTTGTTCTCGCGCGCAAGGCGCCGGGCGATGCCGAAGCCGACGCGGCCCGCGCCGCAGACGATGACGCGCATGATTGTTGTCCCGTGTGAGGCTGTAGGTTGTAGGCGAAGGTCGTTAACTTCCTACAACCTACACCCTGCACCCT
>JBFXBB010000337.1:0-2923 GCA_050183685.1 Amphiplicatus sp. | reverse complement strand
CCATGCCGGAAGGCCAGATCGGAGTGAAGGGCTGAAGCTTTCCGTCCCTCGCCGAGGGCGGCATAATGGGTTGAGCAAGGGAGTCCAGTCGTGCATCCGGCGATTGAATCGAAACGCAAGGAGACTGAGGAGATCTGCCGCCGCCGCGGCGTCGTGCGGCTCGAAATCTTCGGCTCGGCGGCGCGGGGCGACGATTTCGACGCCGAGAAGAGCGACGCTGATTTTTTGGCGGCGTTCAAGCCTGACGCCGGAAAGCCGTGGATGGGCGAGTATATGGATCTCCAAACCGAACTCGAATCCCTGCCTGGCCGCAAAGTAGATTTGATCAGCCTTAGCGGCTTTAAAGAGATGAGAAACCGTTTCAGACGCCGCTCCATAGAAGAAGACCGCGAGCTATTTTATGAAGCATGAAGCCGCGGCTTATCTTGAGGATATCCGCTTGGCCGTCGAAGACGCGTTGGAGCTTGCGGAGGGAATTGACGAAGGGGCGTGTCTGACGAACAAGCAGGTTCGTCTGGCGGTTGAGCGGGTTCTCATTCCCGCGGGAGAGGCGCTCAGCCAATTGGCGAAATTTTCTCCGGACACGGCCGAAAAAATTCCCGATTGGCGCAAGATAATCGGGTTCCGGACCATGATCGTACATGGATATCGGACGCTCGATCATCCTCTCATATACAGCGTCATCCGAGAGAAGCTTCCGGATCCGCGGGACTCTGTCGCTGTGCTCCTTGCTGAGCTGGACCAGGCCTGAATGGCCGGCGATCGCGAAGTCAATTTCGACGGCCTTGTCGGCCCGACGCATAATTATGCAGGGCTTTCTTTCGGCAATCTCGCCTCGGCGAGGAATGCGGGCGCTGTCTCCAATCCCCGCGCGGCCGCCTTGCAGGGCCTTGACAAAATGCGCGCGCTGATCGAACTCGGCTGCCTCCAGGGCGTCCTGCCGCCGCAGGCGCGCCCCGATCTTCAAACCGCGCGCGCGCTCGGCTTTGCCGGAACAAATGCGCAAATCATCGAACGCATGGCGAAGGCTTCCCCGGCGCTGCTCGCCAATCTCTATTCGGCCTCGGCCATGTGGACGGCGAATGCGGCGACCGTCGCGCCCTCGGCCGATGCGGCCGACGGGAAGGCGCATGTCACGCCGGCCAATCTCGCCTCGAATTTTCATCGCGCCATCGAAGCCGGGCCGACCGCGAGAGCGCTCCGTCATATTTTCAAGGACGAAAAGCATTTCGTTCATCATGCGCCGCTTCCGGGCGGCGTTCATTTCGGCGACGAGGGCGCGGCCAATCACGGCCGGCTCGCGCCCGTCCCCGGCGAGGCCGGCGTTCATCTCTTTGTCTTTGGCGAAGACGGCGACCGATTCCCGGCCCGGCAGCGCCGGCGTGCGAGCGAGGCGCTCGCGCGCAATCATCGGCTTGAGCCGCAGAGGACCGTCTTTATTCGGCAGTCGCCGGCCGCGCTCGACGCCGGCGCCTTCCACAATGACGTCGTCGGCCTTGCGAATGGAAGCGTCCTTTTCCTGCATGAGGACGCCTTCGCCGACCCCGAAGCCGCCTATGCCGCAATCAGAAAGGCCGCGCCTTTCGTCCAAATCATCGAGGCCAAGCGCGGCGCGGTCTCGCTTGACGACGCCGTTTCCACTTATCTCTTCAATTCGCAGCTCGTCTCGCTCGCCGGCGGGGAAATGGCGCTCCTCCTCCCGAAGGAAGCCGAAGAGAACGGCCGCACGAAGGCTTTCGTCGAGGAAACGCTCGCCGCCGACAATCCGATCCGCCGCGCTTATTTCCTCGACATCCGCGAAAGCATGCGGAATGGCGGGGGGCCTGCCTGCCTGCGGCTGCGCGTCGTCCTTTCCGCCGAGGAGCGGGCCGCGATGGACGGGAATTTTCTGCTCGACGAGGCGGGAATCGCGCGCCTCGAATCCTGGGTGAAGAAGCATTACCGTGACCGTCTCCATGCTGACGACCTCAAAGACCCCGCCTTCATGGACGAAGCCTTTGCGGCCCTTGACGCGCTCACGGAGATTTTTTCCCTGGGCGCGTTTTACGACTTTCAGCAAGGATAAGCCGGCGCCGGGGGGAGGGGGATAAGTACGGGGATAAGTAGGGGGATAACTATTGGCTTAACCATAGCGGCCCGCGCCGCTATTGGGTTTTCGAGCCTGCAACCTATCGGGGAGCGGCTATCGCACTGAGTGCGCTATCGCGAAATCCGCTTCGCGCCGCCCTATCCCTTCAACCGCCATTCCGGCCGGATGAAATGGCAGGTATAGCCTTCCGGATAGCGTTTCAGATAATCCTGGTGGAAATCTTCCGCGTCGGTCCAGGGCCCGGCCGCGACGATTTCGGTGACGATCCCTTTTGGAAAGACGCCGCTTTTTTCAAACGCCGCGATCGTCTCGTGCGCGGTTTTTTCCTGTTCCGCGTTCAAATAGAAAATCGCCGAGCGATATTGCGTCCCTATGTCGTTGCCCTGGCGATTGGGCGTCTGCGGATCGTGGATCTGGAAGAAGAATTCAAGAATCTGGCGATAGGAAATCGTCGCGGGATCGAATGCGATGCGGATCGATTCGGCGTGACCCGTGCGGCCGGTCTTCACGTCTTTATATTGGGGATTGTCCGTCTTGCCGCCGGTATAGCCGACTTCGGTGTCGACGACGCCCGGAAGCTTGCGGAACAGATCCTCCATGCCCCAGAAACAGCCGCCGGCGAGGATCGCGGTGTCGGTCGTCATGTCGGTCTCCTCAATAATGTCCCGCCCCAAACACCCGCCCCGCCAGGAAACGCTCGGCATCGATCGCGGCCATGCAGCCCATGCCCGCGGCGGTCACGGCCTGGCGATAGACGTCGTCCGCGACGTCGCCCGCCGCATAGACGCCCTCGATCTCGGTCGCCGTCGATTTCGGCGCGGTCACGAGATAGCC
>JBFXBB010000336.1:0-2942 GCA_050183685.1 Amphiplicatus sp. | reverse complement strand
GGCGATCAGGCCGGGGCGGGCCGCCTGACCGGTGGCGCTGTGCAGACTGGCCGCCGCGGCGGCCGCCTCGAAGCCGGCCATGCCCTGCGCGCGAAGTCCCGCGACAAGGCCGGCCAGCACGTCGCCCGCGCCCGCCGTGGCGAGATCGGGCGGGGCGTTTCCATTGATCGCGGCGCGCCCGTCGGGCGCCGCGATTACCGTATCCGCACCCTTGAGAAGAACGACCGCGCCGCAGCGCGCCGCCGCCAGCCGGGCCGCTACAAGTTTTCCCATATCTTCGATACGCACATCACTAAAAATCCTGGAAAACTCTCCGAGATGGGGCGTCAGGACATCATCCGGCCGGAGCGCCTGGAAGAGAGGGTCCGGCGCCGCCGCGAAGCTCGTCAGCGCGTCGGCGTCGAGAACCGCGGCGGCGCTCGATGCGAGGATCGCGCGCGTCTTATCCCGCGTCGCCTCGCCAACGCCCGCCCCGGGGCCGACAAGCGCCGCGGTGAAGCGCTTGTCCGCCAAAATCGCGGCGACGGCGCGGGCGTCGGCGGCTTCGCGCAACATGATCGCGGTCAGATGCGCGGCGTTTTCGGCGGCGGCCTCCGGCGGCGCGAGGACAGTGACGAGCCCCGCCCCGGCCCGGAGCGCGGCGCGCGCGGCGAGCCGGGCCGCGCCGGTCGCGAACCGGGCGCCCGAAAGGACGGCCGCATGGCCGCGCTCATATTTGTGAGAGGCGAATGTCGGCCGCTTGAAGGCTGCGCCCCAAAGCGGCGGCAGATTCTCGAATGTTTTCGGCGCGATCTCGCCGAGACCCGCCGCGGGCATGCCGATATCGACGAGATCGATCGCGCCGCAACAAGCGCGGCCCGGAAAAAGCGCGTGGCCTGTTTTCTTAAGAAAGAAGGTGACCGTCCACGCCGCCCGCGCCGCGGCGCCCATGACCGCGCCCGTATCGGCGTTGACGCCGGAGGGGATGTCGACGGCGACGATCGGCGCCGGATGCGCGTTCGCCGCCTCGATCATCTCTCTCGCCGCGCCCTCGACGGACCGCGCGAGCCCGGTTCCGAAGATCGCGTCGATAATAACCCCGGCGCCGTCGAGCAAAGCCGGCGTGAGGGGCTCGACCGCGCCCTCGTAGAGATCGGCCATGAGCCTCGCGTCGCCCTTCAGGGCCGCACGCGCGCCGAGAAGACCGAGTCGCACCGGCCAGCCGGCTTCCTTCAGAAGCCGCGCCGCGACGAAGCCGTCCCCGCCATTGTTTCCCGGCCCCGCGAGGACCGCGACGGGGCGCTTATCGAAGGCGCGCGTGATAAGATTGGCGACGCCCTCGCCCGCGCGTTGCATGAGCGCAGGCCCGGCGACGCCGGCCTTCCCCGCGAGCGCGTCGGCGCGGGCCATCTCCGCCGCGGAGAGCAGGATCGGCAAAGCCAATGTTGACACCTTTCGCCCGCTGGGCTGATCCTAAACGAAATCACAGCAAGAGGCGCGTCCATGAAAAAGATCGAGGCGATCATCAAACCCTTCAAGCTCGACGATGTGAAGGAAGCCCTGCATGAAATCGGCCTCGCCGGCATGACCGTCATCGACGCGCGCGGCTTCGGCCGCCAGAAAGGCCATACAGAACTCTATCGCGGCGCGGAATATGTCGTCGATTTCCTGCCCAAGGTGAAAATCGAGCTCGTTGTCGCGGACGGCCGCGTCGATGAGGCGGTCGAGGCGATCCAGAAGGCGGCGCATTCGGGACGGATCGGCGACGGCAAGATTTTCATTTCGACCGTCGACAACGCCGTCCGCATTCGCACGGGCGAGACCGGAGGCGACGCTATCTGACGCGGGGCCCCCAATTCGGATTTCGCCGCACGCTCGAAGACGCCGACCCGAGGCGCGGTGAGACCGATTGTCGCCCCGGACGCGCGCCGGCGGGCGGACTTACAGGGAATCTCGCGCATGCTTGGCATATTGCTCCAATCGCCGGCGCGTTGCTGCCATTTCGGGCCAAGATTTGTGCTGCGCTGCAAAATATTTCTTGATTTCCGTCACGCCTTCGTCATGGTTCCATTGACGATCGGGGGCGCATGCGTCGGGACCGCCTGCCGCCATCCAAATTAACAAAAGGAGCTCAAGCCCATGTCCGCAGAGTCCGTCCTCAAGCGCATCAAAGACAGAGACATCCGTTACGTTGACCTGCGGTTCACCGATCCGCGCGGCAAGTGGCAGCACGTCACGTTCGACCGCTCGCTCGTCGATGAGGACCTGCTGACAGAGGGCACAATGTTCGACGGCTCCTCGATCGCCGGCTGGAAAGCGATCAATGAGTCCGACATGATCCTTCTGCCCGATGCGAAGACCGCGATCGAAGATCCGTTCTTCTCGCAGCCGACCTTGTCGATCATTTGCGACATCATCGAGCCCTCGACCGGCCAGCCCTATGCCCGCGATCCGAGGACGACCGCTAAAGCGGCGGAGGCCTATCTCGCCTCGACCGGCGTCGGCGACACCGCCTATTTCGGTCCGGAGGCAGAATTTTTCGTGTTCGACGATGTCCGCTGGTCTGTCGAGCAGAACAATACGGGCTTCATCATCGACTCGATCGAAGGGCCCTATAATTCCGCGACGGGCTATGAAGGCGGCAACCTCGCCCACCGTCCGGGCCCGAAAGGCGGCTATTTCCCGGTCCCGCCCGTCGACTCCGCGCAGGACATGCGCTCCGAAATGCTTTCCATGATGGCGCAGATGGGCGTCGAGGTCGAAAAGCACCATCATGAAGTCGCGCCTTCCCAGCATGAGCTCGGCATGAAATTCTCATCGCTGACGCGCATGGCCGACTGCATGCAGATCTACAAATATGTGATCCACCAGGTCGCCGCCTCCTACGGAAAGACGGCGACTTTCATGGCCATACCCGTTTACGGCGACAACGGCTCGGGGATGCATGTCCCCCAGTCGATCTG
>JBFXBB010000335.1:0-2942 GCA_050183685.1 Amphiplicatus sp. | reverse complement strand
AATGCAGCGTTTTGCGGTCATCGGCCGTGTGGCGTGCCTCGTCGCGGCGCCCGCCCGCGCCGACGCGCCGAGCTTTCACGAATGGCTCTAGGGCTTTCGGGCCGAAGCGGCCGCGGCGGGCCTGCGCGAAGATGTGATCGATCGCGCCTTTGACGGCGTCAATGTCATGCCGCGCGTTCTGGAGCTCAATGAGGACCAGCCCGAATTCGCCCGCGCGATCTGGGATTATCTCGACGGCGCCGTCTCGGAAAAGCGCGTCGCGACCGGCCGCGCAAGGCTCGCCGAGAACCGCGCGCTCTTGACCGCGATCGAGAACGCCTATGGCGTCGACGCCGAGATTATCGTCGCCATCTGGGGCCTTGAATCGACCTATGGCGCGATCATGGGCGACTATGACGCGATCGCCGCGCTGGCGACGCTCGCCTGGCGGGGACGGCGCGCCGCCTATGGCCGCAGCCAGTTGATCGGCGCCCTGAAGATCATCCAGAACGGCTATGCCGCGCGGAACGAATTGAAAGGCTCCTGGGCGGGCGCGATGGGCCAGACCCAATTCATTCCGACGACGTATCTTTCCTACGCCGTCGATCATGACGGCGACGGGCGGCGCGACATCTGGACCAATCTCGGCGACGTCTTCGCTTCGACCGCCAATTATCTCGCCGCGTCGAACTTTCAAAAGGGCCTGCCTTGGGGCGTCGAGGTGAGCTTGCCGGCGGGGTTCGACTATGGCCTCGCCGAGGCGGACCATCATCGCGCGCTCGCCGAATGGGCCTCGGCGGGCGTGACGGCGCCGGGCGGCCTCGCCGGCCGCTTCGACCCCAATCTGCGCTCGCGCATCTTGTTGCCGGCGGGCGCGCGCGGGCCCGCCTTCCTTGTTTTCCAGAATTTCGAGTCGATCCTGCGCTACAATAACTCAACCGCCTATGCGCTGGCCGTCGGCCTTCTTTCCGAACGCATCGCCGGCCGCGAGACAGGACTTCGCGCCGCCTGGCCGCGCGCGGACCGTCCGCTGACGCTCGCCGAGCGCAAAGCCGTGCAGCAGGCCCTTAAGGACAAGGGTTTCGACCCCGGCCCGGTCGACGGGATCATCGGCGCCGGCACCAAGCGCGCGCTGCGCGACTGGCAGCGCAGCGAGGGCCTGCCGCCGGACGGCTATGCGTCGGCGCAGACGCTGGCGCGACTCGCGCCCGCCGCCTCAAATTAGCCGGCGCTCTCCCGCCCGCGCCTTTTCTGGCCTATCCGTTCGCTTTTGAAATATTACAAAATAATACGTGAAATCATCGCTCTTGTTGCGCTGCACAAAATGGACTAGGTCAAGATTCATGTTGCGCTGCACAAATGCGCAGCCCGAGAAAGGGAGACCCCTTATGGCCGCCAAAAAGACCGTCGCCCGCAAAGCCGTCAAGCCTGCCGAACCGGCCGCCGGAACGGACGACCCCTTCGCCATTGAGAGCGCATCGACCGCCGCCCGCGACCAGTTCGAGCGGCTCGCCTCGCTCATCGCTGAGAACGCCGAAACCATGCGCGGCCAGGCCGAAGACCTGATCGACACGGTGCAGGGCAATCTCGACTCCGCCCGCGAGCGTTTCACCGCCGTCAACGCCGACATGCTCGACGCCGCGCGCGAAGAAGCCTCCGAGGCCGTCGACTTCATCCATAGCCTCGCGCGCGCCAAAACCATCGGCGAGGCGCTCGAAATCCAGCGCGACTATTGGGCCAAACTTTTCGAGACCCGAGTCGAGCGCACGCAGGCTTTCACCAAAGCCTCGGTCGACGCGGCGCGCGAGTCTTTCGAACCCTTCTCGAAATCGCTTTCCGCGATCGCCAATAACGCGGCGTTCGAAAAATTTATGCCCTTCGGCGCCAAGTAGCGCTAAAGCCTCGCCATGACCGGCGAGGCTTCGAAGCTTGAGTCGCGCATTGTATCTGCGCAAGTGGACTGGGACGCGAACGCGCCCCGGTCCATTTTTTTTGGCGATATCTATTTTTCGGGCGACGGCGAGGCGGAGGCCGGGCATGTCTTCCTCAAGGGCAATGCGCTTGAAGCGCGCTTCGCCGGCGCGGCGCGTTTTTCGATCGGCGAGCTCGGCTTCGGCACGGGGCTGAATTTCCTGACGACATGGGCGCTGTGGCGGCGCGCGGCGGGGCCGCGGGCGCGGTTGCGCTATTTTTCGGTCGAACGGTTTCCGCTCGACGCGGCGGATCTTGCGCGCGCGCATCGCGCCTGGCCGGGGCTTCAAGATCTCGCCGCGCGCTTGCGTGCGGCGCTGCCGCCGCCGGCGCGCGGGCTGCATCAAATCGACATGGCCGAGGACGTGACGCTCCTTCTCGGCCTCGGCGAGGCCGGCGACATCCTCGCCCGCGCGGAGGGCCCTGTCGATGCGTGGTTTTTCGACGGGTTTTCGCCGGCCAAAAACCCCGATATGTGGCGCACGGCGCTCTTTGAAGAGGCCGCGCGCCTGTCGGCGCCGACCGCGACTTTTGCGACTTTCACCGTCGCCGGCGATGTTCGCCGCGCGCTCGCCGCGGCGGGCTTTGCGGCGGAAAAATGTCCGGGCTTCGGCCGCAAAAGAGAGATGCTCTGTGGACGGATTGAGCGGCGCCCGGCGCGCTCGCCCCGCGCGTCGTGGTTTCAGCCGGCGGGCGGCGGCCCGCTCGCGCCCGGCGCGCGTCTCGCAATCATCGGCGGCGGGATCGCCGGCGCGAGTCTTGCGCGCGAGGCGCGGCGCGCGGGGCTCCGCCCAACAATTTTCGACCCTGAGGGCCTTGCCGCCGGCGCCTCGGGCAATAGGGCGGGCCTTGTCATGCCGCGCCTCGATCTTGGCGGCGGGGCGGGGGCGCGGTTTTTCGTGCTGTCTTATTTGCATACGATCCGGTTACTGTCCTCTCTTTCAAAAGACCCGTCCGAAAAAGATCTGTTCATCGCCTGCGGCGTCCTTCTC
>JBFXBB010000334.1:0-2975 GCA_050183685.1 Amphiplicatus sp. | reverse complement strand
CAGGACCCGGCAAAATGGGTAAGGGAAAGCGGCAACTGAGGCCGCTGCCCGCTGAAGCCGCGACTCCCAATCTCCTTGCGCAGGGTCTATGGCGACGCCGATGCCAGATCCCTGTCGCCTTTATCTCATTACGCCGCCGGCGATCGCCGAACTTGATATCTTCGTCGAGCGGCTGAAATCCGCCCTCGCCGGGGGCGATGTCGCCTGCCTGCAGCTGAGGCTGAAATCGCAGGCGGGCGTTGGCGCGCCGGATGACGAAATCCTGCGCGCCGCAGAGGCGATGCTGAAGGTTTGCGCCGCCGGCGGCGTCCATTTCCTCATCAACGACAGGCCGGATCTCGCCAAGCGCGCCGGCGCCGACGGGGTCCATATCGGCCAGAAAGACGCCGCCTATGCAGCCGCTCGCGCGCTGCTTGGTCCGGGCCCGACGATCGGCGTCACCTGTCACAACTCCTACGATCTTGCGATGCGCGCCGGCGAAGCGGGCGCCGACTACGTAGCCTTCGGCGCTTTCTTCCCGACACGGACTAAAGCCGCTCCAACCCGAGCCGACATTTCGCTCATTGAAGACTGGTCGCTGGCGACGACAGTTCCTTGCGTGGCGATAGGCGGAATCAACGCCGATAATTGCGGCCCGCTCGTGCGCGCCGGCGCCGATTTTCTCGCAGTCTCGGCGGCGGTCTGGGAGCCGGAGGAGGGACCGGAAAAAGCCGTCGCAAGGCTCAACGCCGCGATCGCCGGCGCGGCGCGCTGATCGCCCGGCACGGATGATGCTCTCATCGAGGCGAACATGCTTCCGGAGGGCTGATGAACCCGTCCAAAATCGCTTTGTCCGCCCTCGCGCTTGCGCTTTCCCCGGCGGCCTGTCCCGCCTTGGCTCAGCAGGCGCCGGCGCGGGCGCGCGAGATGGTCGCGCCGGATGCGCTGAAAGCGCTGGTTAACGCTCCCGATCCGGCGAAACAGGAACGAGCCCCGGAAAAGGCGAAAGCGCCGGCGCCGCTTGAAATCGATCTTGCGCGCAAGGCGCTGGTTGATGGCGATTTCGCGAGAGCATTCAAGATCGCCGAAGCGCTCGCAAAGCGGGGCGATGCCGCGGCCGACCATATTCTCGGCTATCTTTATGAGAACGGCCTTGGCGTGCGCGCCGATATAGGCGCCGCCCTCCGCCATTACGGCGAGGCCGCCATCAAGGGCGATGCGAATGCGCAGATTGCGCTCGGCGCACTCGCCTTTGCAGGCGACGGCGTCTACGCGGACTATGAGCGCGCCGCGGGCTGGTTCCGTCTCGCCGCTGCGCAAGGCGACCCGCGCGGCGAAGTAAGGCTCGGCCTTCTTTATGCGGAAGGCCTCGGCGTCCAGCAAAACAGCGTCACCGCCGCGCATTATTTCGCGAAGGCGGCGAGCAAGGGCGACGCCGACGGCGAATTCTGGCTTGGCGTCGCCTGGATGAATGGCGACGGCGTGCCGCAAAGCTATCCGAAGGCCGCCGTCAATTTCGCGAACGCCGCGAAGCAAGGCCATGCCGAGGCGGCCTATCATCTGTCGCTGATCTACGATTCGCCCGTGCTTGGCGCGCCGGACGCCGCGAAGGCCGCCGGGTACATGCGCGCCGCGGCCGAGGGCGGCTATCCTCCGGCCTATGCTGCAATGGGGCTGCTGGCGCACCGCGGCGACGCCGAGGGGCTGGCGGCCGACTGGTTCGAAAAGGGCGCGCGCGCCGGCGATCCACAATCGGCCTTCCTCTACGCCGTCGCGCTGTTCGAAGGCGACGGCCGGCCTAAAGACATTATCGGCGCGCTGGCGTTGGCGGATGAAATCATCGCCTCCGACGCGCCGGAGCCGCTGAAAGCGCAGGCGGCGAGCCTCAAGAAGTCGATCCGCGCAAGAACGCCCGGCCCGCTGACGCTGCGAAATTAGCGCGCCCTTGACCGAGAGCGGCCGCATCACCACGTCTTTTCGAGGCGAGAGGGAGGCGGCGAATGGCAGGCGGTCTCGGGTTTCTCCTGCGTATGCTGACATTTCCATTCCGAAGAATCGCGCGTCTCGTCGGCGCACGGCCTGCCGCAACGGTCGAGAAATCAGGCGCCGGCTATGTCGTGCGCGAAGCAGGCGAGGCGGCATCCCGCTTTGAAGACGAGCGCGGCGGCGATGCGCCGGTTCGATCGATATTTTTCCGACGCCTTGCGCGACCGACGCTTGTCGAGCGCACCGCCGCGGACCTGACGCTGGAGGAAGCGCAGGAATATGCCGCTGAAGCCCAGAAATTCTACACTTATCCTTTTCCGCTCTTTGCGCGCGCCGACTTTTTCTACGAGGAAGTCGAGCAGGACTATATCGACCATGTGCTGGGGCGCGAAAACGGCTCGGCGGACGCCAATTTCCTGGAAATCATGGAGCGCTTCCGAAAGGGGCTCAACGCCAACACGGCGCGGCTTTTCCTCGGATACGCGCCTGCGCTCCTTGTGCTGACGATAATTGCGGGTGTCGCAGCGGCGGCCCTCGCCGGCCCGGCCATGCGCGAGCAGCTGGCGCTCGCTGCGTTCGGCGCGGACCGCATCGCGATCGAGATGACCGCCGTTGCCCTTGGCCTTGCGCTCCTCATGCTGCTCTATCACTGGCCTTATAAAGTGACGCAGCAACAGAACCTTCTCGGCCTCGACAATTACATCACGTCGAAATTCTCGCGCATCAACCAGAATTTTCAGGTCGCAAAGCGCCGGGCCATGAATGTCGAGCGCAATATGCGCATGCCGCAGGCGAACCAGCTGAAAGAAGAAGCGGGCGCCTGGACGATCGCCTATCAATGGTTCGCGATGCGCCTTCTGCTCTGCGAGATGACGGTGCGCAACAAGCTCTACCAGATCCGCCGCAACACGACGCTTTACGGCGTCGGCGGCGCGCTCCTGTCGATCGTCATCGCCTTTGCACTGGCTTTCGCCTTCCATGCTGCGGGGCTCGCCAACGGGTTTGAAATC
>JBFXBB010000333.1:0-3001 GCA_050183685.1 Amphiplicatus sp. | reverse complement strand
TAAGGATTTGAGGCGTTTCGTCGACAGCCGATCGCAAAGCGCGTCATAAAGAGGGAGCAGATAGGGCGAAAGCTTTTCTTCCATATCGCCGGGAAGGAATCCGAGGCTCTCGCCCGCTTCTACTGCCGGCCGCGACAGGATAATACGAAGTACGCGGCCGGTTTAGAGCGCTTCGACGGCCTTGGCGACCGCAAGATAGGTCTTGCCGTTGCCGGCCGCCCCGATCGCGAAGACGAGCGGCGCGCGATCGAGCGCATCGATAAGCTGCTGCTGCGCGTCGTTCTGCGCCCTGATGTTCTTTCGATATTTCTGCTCGCGCTCCTCCTCGACCGGCGACCATTGCGGTTCATCAAACAGGCGGCGAACATTGTCGCCTTCAAATTGGCCTGATGCGTCGTAGACGCGCCGGACCGCCCGGCGCGTGGAGCGTTTCGCCATCATATTCTCCTCAAGTTGGGAGACCGCTTTGCCTTGCGGTCCCGGAAGGCGGAATAAGGCTCGATTTTCAGGAAAAGGCGCGAGCAGAAACGCGTGTCGCCGCTGGCAGTCGATCTTGTGGTAGCCGGATCGCAATCGAGCATTCCGCCGCCTGAACTATACGCGAATCAGCCGCAGCTCGATATTAGCCGCGTTTCGGAATCGGTGCGAGGCTCGCGGCGAGGTTTCACAAAATTTTCGTGATCGCCGCCATCGCGGCAAGCCTTGTCCGAAAGAAAAGAACGCGGCTAGATTTTTGCGGCAGCCCAGGCCGCCGTGAGCTTGGCGTGCGTCTCCGGCGTGAAATTTTGCCAGGAGGTGCGGCCGCGCATTGCGGCGATGACAAAGATCGGCTCGCGCGGCAGAAGATAGGGCGCAAGCGCATTTCTGACGCCGAGCGCCGTCAACTCGCAGCTTACGGTCCACACATTGTCGGCGATTCGAAAGGCCGGGCCGAGGCTCATGATCGCTGTCTCGATGCGGCTCGCTGCGGCGCTGACAACGTCGAAAATGATGATAAAGTTGCTTATGCTGCTGTCGGCCGAGGCGCTTGCAGGCGCGTCGGACATCGCCTTGCGATTTGGCAGGGCCTTGCGATTTGGCAGGGCTGTCGCGGCATCGTCGTCGGCGCGCTTGCCGAAGACCCGCGTTTCACGCGCGCTGCGCGCCGCTTCGAGACCAAAAAACGCGGCGAAGGTCGGCTCCTCGCGCGCTTCGCGCCAGGTCCTGCTCCCGGCCGGGGCGACGAGCGACCAGGCCGCAAGCCGCCCCTCATGGGCGAATTTGCGAAGCTGCTGCGACGAGTAAGGACCATAGATCCGCTCGTCGACTTTGACGCACCAATTGTCAGCCAGAAGCATGGGGGTCCCTGAAAGAAACGAATCTAGGCGCCGAAGCCTTTTCTGCCGAAAGATCCCGCAAAATTTGCGCCATGATCGCTGGCCGGCGCGGCGGCGGTGGCTTCGTTGAGAGCGTCGTCAAGGCGTGCTGCGGGGCCGCTGAAAACGACGCCGACGCCGCGTTCATGGCGGCGCACGACCTTCGCCGACATCTTGCCGATCGTGATTTGCGCGCCAAGCGGCGGCCTCGGATCGATCTCGATCGAGGCGCCGGTTAAGGAAATGTCAAGAATCGAGCAGGACTGCGACGTTCCGTTTTCGAAAATGACGAAGGCCGGGGCGTCGTCCGGCTTGATGCGCAGCGGCGAGCGCCGATCGAGGCGTTGGCCGCGGATGCGCTGTTGCTGATTGTTGAGGGTTACGGTGAGGGCGTCGGCGGTGCGCTGCATTTTTGCGCGGCGCGAGCGGTAGTCGATGGCGAAAGTGTGCTTGCCGGACCGCACCACCTTGCCCTCGAAACGCCCGACCTCGTCGACATAGAGGACGACCTTTTCATTCTCGGCGGGGGGCGAGACCGCGCGTAAAAGCGCCCCGCCCGCCGAGATATTGGCGACGATGCAGGGCCGCTCGACGCCGTCCGACGTCAGAAATCGGGCCTTGAGCCGCATGTCGACGCGGACGTGGCGACGCCGATCCGCGTCTTCCTCGATATGAGGCTCGCTCTCATTTTGGACTTCGGCCATAACGGGATGTCTCTTGTTGCGTGCGGTCGGGCTCCCAAATAATAGGCGGGCATGGTGAACAAAGCTTTGCGGAAGAAGAGCGTCAGTCCCGATATGTGTCCCGAAATCGGGCGACCGGCGGCGCGTAAACGAATGGTTAATGGCGCGCCTGATGAATCTCTCTGACGAACCTCGCGACGACAAGCGCCGCGCCCCGCCGCTTTTCAACGCGCCGTCGATTGTCACTGCGCTGATCATCGCGCTGGTCGGTTGCCAGATCGTGATCGAGGCTCTGCCCGACCGGGCGCAATATTTTGTGGCGCGTTTCGGATCGGTCTCGCCGCATTTATTCCTGTCCGGGCTGCGGGACGGCTCGAATTGGCTCATGACGGCGGCGCCGCTGTTTACGCATATTTTCATCCACGCCGATTGGAGCCATCTCTTTCTCAATTCAATCTGGCTTCTCGCATTCGGCGCGCCGACGGCGATCAGGCTCGGCGCCGGCCGGCGTCTGTTTGACGTTCCCTCGGCGGTCTTCCTCTTGTTCTTCTTGCTGAGCGGGGCAGTCGGCGCGCTTGCATTCGTCGTTGCGAATATGACGCTTAACACGCTTCTCATCGGCGCCTCGGGCGGCGTTTCGGGACTGCTTGGCGCGCTCGTGCGCTCGGCGTTTCACCGCCAATATGGCCATGCCAATGTGAGACAGCCTTTCGCTCGGCTCGCGGACAGCCGCGTCATTGTCGCTTCTGTCGTGATCCTTGCGATGAACTTCGTCGTCGGCGTTTTCGGCGCCCTCGCGCCGGGCGGCGCGGAGATAGCCTGGGAGGCGCATATGGGCGGCTATCTGTTCGGCCTTTTCGCCTTTACCTTCTTTGCGAGGCTGGCGCGCCGGTATTGAGAGACGGCGCCCATTGCCGCATTGCAGCGAAACGGACTATTGCGGCCTTGGCTCAATTATCGCAA
>JBFXBB010000332.1:0-3007 GCA_050183685.1 Amphiplicatus sp. | reverse complement strand
GCTATAGCGACCTGCGCGGCGAAATTTTCAAATGAAGTCAATTTCCGCGGCTTTCACCTGATGCCGGGAAATGATTTCGCGGTGAGCTATCCGCTGCATAGGGAGAAAAATGACGGGGGGCGGCGGTCATGACGGAGGCCGCGCGCCCTCACCCGGAATTTGCCGCGCAAATTCCGGCCTCTCCCGAAGGGAGAGGGGAAGACGGGACGCTGAGGCGCGCCGCGATCCTCGCCGCCGCCCGGTCCTGGCTCGGCACGCCCTATGTCCACCAGGCCTCCGCCAAAGGTCAGGGAACGGACTGCCTTGGCCTCATCCGCGGCCTCTGGCGCGAGCTCTACGGAACCGAGCCCGAGCCCGCCCCGCCCTATACGCCCGACTGGACCGAGCGCGCGCAGAGGAAAGGCGAGGAGCCCCTGCTCGCCGCCGCGCGCCGCCATCTCGTCGAAATCCCGCCGGAGGCGCGCCGCCCGGGCGACGTTCTCGTCTTTCGCGTCGCCCGCGACGGCCCCGCCAAGCATTGCGGCGTCCTGACGGCGCAAGACCGTTTCATCCACGCCTATGCCGGGCGCGAAGTCGTCGAAAGCTGGCTCAATCGCTGGTGGATCGAGCGCCTCGCCGGCGTCTTCAGCTTTCCGGGAGCAGAATAATGGCCCAGCTCGTTCTCACCGCCGCGTCGAGCGTCGGCGCCGCCGTCGGGCGGGCCGGCATCGGCGCCGCGATCGCCCGCTCCGTCGCCTCGACCGCCGTCGCCTATGCGAGCGGCGCCGCCGAGCGCCTCCTTTTCGGGCCGCGCAAACGCAAGGTCACGGGGCCAAGGCTCGATTCCTTCCAGATCCAGTCCTCAAGCGAGGGCGCCTCTGTCCTGCGCGTCTATGGCCGCGCGCGCGTGTCGGGCGAGCTTATCTGGGCGGCGAATTTCAAGGAGACCGTCTCCGAGACGACCGAGCGTTCGGGCAAGGGCGGACGGCTCGGGACGAAAACAACGATTACGGACTATCTTTATTCCATCTCCTTCGCGGTCGGCCTTTGCGAGGGCGTCATCGACCGGATCGCGCGGGTCTGGGCGGACGGCAAGCCCTTCGACCTCTCGCCCTATAATGTGCGGGTCTATCGGGGAACGGAGGACCAGCTCCCCGACGCGGCGATCGAGGCGGTCGAGGGCGCGGCGCCCGCCTTCCGGGGGCTTGCCTATGTCGTCTTCGAAGACCTTCCCTTGCGCGATTTCGGCAACCGCATCCCGCAATTGTCCTTCGAGATCGAAAAGAGCCTGCGCCAGGAGGACCCCGACGCGCTCGAAAACGCGGTGACGGCGGCGACCCTCATTCCGGGCTCGGGCGAATTCGTCTACGGAACGACGCGCGTCTTGAAACAGGCGAGCGAAGGCGCGACGACGGCCGAGAACGCCCATAATAATGACGGCGTTTCGGATTTTGTCTCCTCGCTCGACGCGCTTCAGGCGGCGCTGCCGAATTTGGAGGCGGTCTCGCTCGTCGTTTCCTGGTTCGGGAATGATTTGCGCGCGGGGTCCTGCGCGCTGCGCCCCGGCGTCGAGCTCGCCGACAAGACGACGACGCCCTATGACTGGAAGGCGGGCGGCGTCGCGCGCGCCGGCGCGCATCTCGTCTCGACGATTGCGGGCGCGCCCGCCTATGGCGGCTCGCCCGCCGACCGATGCGTCCTCGAAGCGATCGCCGCGCTCAAGGCGCGCGGGCTTGAGGTGATGGTCCATCCCTTCCTCCTGATGGACATTCCCGCCGGGAACGGATTGCCGGACCCTTATGGCGGGAGCGAGCAGGCCGCCTATCCCTGGCGCGGGCGGATCACGGTCGGGGCGAACGACAAGACCGCCGCCGCCGCGAACGACATCGCCGCTTTTTTCGGAAGCGCGGCCCCGGCGCATTTCTCGATCGCGGGCGGCGAGGTCGTCTATGCCGGCCCCGCCGAATGGTCCTTCCGCCGCTTCATCCTGCATTATGCAAAGCTCTGCGCGCTCGCGGGCGGCGTCGACCGTTTTCTCATCGGCTCGGAGCTTCGGGGGCTGACGCGCGCGCGCTCGGACGCGACGGCCTTTCCCGCCGTCGCGGCGCTGAAAAGCCTCGCCGCCGATGTCAAGGCGATCCTGCCGGCGGCGCAAATCTCCTATGGCGCCGACTGGTCGGAATATTTCGGCCATCAACCGGCGGACGGATCGGGCGACGTGTTCTTTCATCTCGATCCGCTCTGGAGCGACCCGAGCATTTCCTTTGTCGGGATCGACAATTACGTCCCGCTCGCCGACTGGCGCGACGGCTTTTCCCATCTCGACGCCGCGGCGGGCTTCGGCGGGCCTTATGACCGCGCCTATCTCCAGGCGAATATCGAGGGCGGGGAGAATTACGACTGGTATTATGCGTCCCCGGAGGACCGCGCCGCGCAGGCGCGCACGCCGATCGCGGACGGCGCCTATGGCGAGCCCTGGGTCTATCGCGCCAAGGATTTCCGCAATTGGTGGGCGCGCGCGCATTATAACCGTCCGGGCGGGGTCCGGGCGCCCGCGCCGACCGGCTGGGTCCCCGAAATGAAGCCGATTGTCTTTACCGAAACGGGCGCGCCCGCGGTCGACAAGGCGGCGAACGCGCCCAATCTCTTCGTCGATCCGAAAAGCGCCGAAAGCGCGCTGCCGCCGTTTTCTTCGGGCGCGCGCGACGATCTCGCCCAGCGCCGCGCGATCGAGGCGGCGGCCGCCTATTGGCGCGCGAACAACGCTCTTTCCTCCGTCGACGGAAGGCCGATGATCGAGACGGAGCGCGCTTTCGTCTATTGCTGGGACGCGCGGCCCTATCCGTTCTTTCCGGCGCTTTCGGGGGTCTGGGGCGACGCGGCCAATTGGGAAAAGGGCCAGTGGCTGAACGGGCGGGCGGGCAGGGCGCCCCTGGACCTTCTCGTCGCCGCGCTCGCCGCCGGGACGGGCGCCGCGGTCGATACGCGCGGCCTCAAGGGCGTCCTTGCCGGCTATGTCCTCGACCGG
>JBFXBB010000331.1:0-3041 GCA_050183685.1 Amphiplicatus sp. | reverse complement strand
ACTTCTGATTTCCGGTTTCTGATTTCCGATGACCGTCAATGTCCGCTTCGCGCCGTCGCCGACCGGCAAGATCCATGTCGGCAATGTCCGCGCGGCCTTGTGGAACTGGCTCTATGCGCGCGCATGCGGCGGCAGATTCATTCTGCGCATCGACGACACCGATCAGGAGCGCTCGACCGCGGCCTATGAAGAAGGGATCAAGGCGGATCTCTCCTGGCTCGGCCTCGACTGGGACGAGACCTTCCGTCAGTCGGCCCGCTTCGGCGAGTATCACGCCGTCGCCGCGGCGCTGAAGGAAAAGAGCCTCCTTTATCCCTGCTATGAGACGGCGGACGAGCTTGAAAGAAAGCGCCGCCTGCAACGCGCGCGGGGCCTGCCGCCGGTCTATGACCGCGCCGCGCTTCAGTATACGGAAAAACAGATCGCGGCGTTTGAGGCCGAGGGCCGCCGCCCCCATTGGCGCTTCAGGCTGTCGCAAGCGCCGGTTTCGTGGACCGACCTCATCCGCGGCGAGACGACGGTCGACACCGCGAATGTTTCGGACCCCGTGCTGATCCGCGAGGACGGCGTTTATCTCTACACGCTGCCGAGCTGCATCGACGATATCGACTATCGGGTCAGCCATGTCATTCGCGGCGAGGATCATGTGACGAACGCCGCCGTGCAGATCGAGATCATGCGCGCGGTCATCGATTTGAAGGGCGGCGCGGCGCCCGCTTTCGCGCATCACTCCCTGCTTGTCGGGGTCGACGGGCAGGGGCTTTCCAAGCGCCTCGGCGCGCTTTCGATCGAGGCGATGCGCGAAGACGGGCTCGAACCCGAAGCGGTCACGAGCCTGCTCGCGCGGCTCGGCACGTCCGAGCCCGTCGCGCCGGAGCGGGATATGCGAAAGCTCGCCGCCGCTTTCGACTTCGCCAAGATCGGGCGCGCGCCGGCGCGTTTCGACATGGCCGAACTCGAAGCCCTGAACGCCAAGCTCTTGCACGAGACGCCTTACGCCGCCGTCGCCGCGCGGCTCAAAGATCTCGGCGTCGGCGAGGCTTTATGGGACGCGGTCAAAGGCAATATCACGCGCCTTAAGGACGCCGCCGAATGGCGCGCCGTCGTCGAGGGCGAGATCGAGCCGGTCATCGAAGATAGAACGTTCACGGTGGAAGCCGCGCGCGTCGTGCCCGAGGGTCCCTTGGACGCGGCGAGCTGGCAGGTCTTCACGACGGCGGTCAAGGAAAGGACGGGCGCGAAAGGCAAGGCGCTTTTCATGCCGCTCCGCCTCGCGCTGACGGGGCGCGCGCATGGTCCGGAAATGGCGGCGCTCTTTCCCCTGATCGGCGCGGACAAAGCGCGCGCGCGGCTGATGGGCAGGCGTTCCTAGCGCGCCGGCGCTTTCGGTCTACGCCATCGCCTTGACTTTGCAGGCCTCCATCGCGTCGAAAATCTGTTCTGGCCGTTCGACGAAGGTGACTTCCTTCAAGAGTTCCGGCGGCGCGAAACCCTTGTCGACGATATGCTCGAAAAGCGCCCGCAACGGTCCCCAGAAATTATTCAGGTTAAGGACGATCACCGGCTTGTGGTGAAGCGCGAGCCGCGCCCAGGACAGCGTTTCGATCAGCTCCTCAAGCGTGCCGATTCCGCCGGGAAGCGCGCAGATCGCGTCCGACTCCTCGAACATCAGCATCTTGCGTTCATGCATGGTCTTGACGACCTTGTGGTCGACATTTTCGAGAATGCCTTCGACCTCGACGAGGAAGTCGGGGATGACGCCGAAAACCTTGCCGCCCGCGTCGCGCGCCGCGCCCGCCGCCGCGCCCATCAGACCCATCTTGCCGCCGCCATAGACGATGCGGCAGCCGCGTCTTGCCGCCTCCTGTCCGACGAAACGCGCCGCAGAGACGAATTCAGGGTCGCGGCCGGCCCGCGACCCGCAATAAACACATAAGGATTTCATAGACTTAAGTAATCGTCATTGTTGCGCGCCATTGTACGACGATTGTCCTCTCGGTAAAGTAAATTTCCGGGCGCCGACGGAGGGAGGCTCTATGCGCATCGCGATTATTTTCATCCTGCTCGTTGCGCTTGCCTTCCTTGCCTACAAAGCGGCGGAACGGTTCAACTGGATCGGCGCGCCTGAGAGCGCGACGCCCGAAACGGCGGCGCCCGCGCCTGCGCCCGCCGCGCCGGAAGCGGCGGCGCCGGCCTTGCCGAGCTTTGACATCGTGCGCGTCGACCGCACGGGCTATGCGGTCATTGCGGGGCGCGCAAAGCCCGGCGCGAAGGTCACCGTCTTCGCCAATGACGAGGCGCTCGCGACCGCGGTCGCCGAAGGGGACGGCTCCTGGGTGATGACGACGGAGACGCCGCTTCAATCGGGCGCGGTCGAACTGACGCTGTCGATGACGACGGCGGACGGCATGACGGTGAAGTCGGAGCAGACCGTCGTCATCTATGTGCCGGAACGCGAGGGCGACCGTCCGCTCGTCCTCAGGACGACGCCGGGCGGGGCGACGCAGGTGCTGCAAGAGCCGCGCGATCCTGAAGGCGGCCTCGGGCCGCTCTCGCTCGACACGATCGACTATGACGATTCCGGCGCCGTCATCTTTGCCGGCCGCGCCGAGCCGAACCGCGTCGTGCAGCTCTTCATCGATCGCCGCTTTCTCGACCAGACGACCTCGGACGCCGAAGGCCGCTGGACGATCACCCCGATCGAGCCGATCGCGCCCGGCGTCTATACGCTCCATGTGGTGCAGCTCGACGAGGACCGCCGCCCCGCTTATGCGATCGAGCTTCCTTTCGAGCGGGCGCGGCCCGACCAGATCGTCATCCGCGACGGCAAGGTCGTCGTCCAGCCCGGCAACAGCCTCTGGCGCATCGCCCGGCGCGCTTACGGGAAAGGCGCTCAGTACACGATCATTTACGAGGCGAATGCGAGCCAGATCCGCGATCCGGACCTCATCTATCCGGGACAGATTTTCGAAGTCCCCGAAGAAGAATAGGCTGTAGGCGTGGGGCGTAGGAACCTCGCGCGCCTGCCGATCGACGGGCGC
>JBFXBB010000330.1:0-3055 GCA_050183685.1 Amphiplicatus sp. | reverse complement strand
GCGCCATGTCGAGCTCGTCAATGCGCGGGACCTCGCGCCGAACGAGGCGGTGCCGGGCCGCGGCTATTGGCCCGCCGACTGGCCGGTCACGCTCGCCCTGGGCGCGGCGACGACGGCGGCCTCGATCCTCGTCATCGTCCTCTATCTCACCGAGGAGGCGTTCGAATCCGACATTTACCGCACGCCCGAATGGCTGTGGTCGGCGCCGGCGCTTGTCACGCTCTGGACGCAGCGCATCTGGCTGCTCGCCCATCGCGGCGCGCTCGACGACGATCCGGTCGCCTTCGCGGTGAAGGATCCGATCTCGATCGCGCTCGGCGCCGTGCTCGTCATTTTCTTTGTCGCGGCGGTGCTGTGGTGAAGGAGCGCGCGGTTCCGCGCCCCGCCGAATGGCTCTCCTGGGGGCGCGTCGTCAGAGCCGAGCACAAGCTCGTCGCGCCGCGCCATCGCGACGAGGCCGCGGCCGCTTTCGACGCGGCGCGGCGCGCCGGCGGCGGCGTCCTCGCCGTGGGGCTCGGGCGCTCCTATGGCGACAGCGGGCTCAATCAGGGAGGCGCGCTTATCGACATGCGCGGGCTCGACCGCCTGATCGCCTTCGATCGGGAGGCGGGCGTTTTGCGCGCCGAAGCCGGCGCGAGCCTTGCCGACATCATCGCTTTCGCCGCGCCGCGCGGGTTTTTTCCGTCGACGACGCCGGGCACGCGCTTCGTGACGCTCGGCGGCGCGATCGCCAATGACGTGCACGGAAAAAATCATCACCGGGCCGGGACGTTCGGCGCGTCGGTCCGCCGGCTTTGTCTCCTGCGCGCGGAAGGCGAGACGGAGATCGGCCCTGATTCGCCGCTCTTTCGCGCGACGATCGGCGGGCTCGGCCTTACCGGCGTCATTCTGTGGGCGGAGATCGCGCTCGCCCGCATCGCCTCGACCGTGCTCGATCAGGAGACGATCGCCTTCGCCTCGCTCGACGAATTTTTTAATCTCGCCGCCGAAAGCGAAGCGGGTTTCGAGCACACGGTCGCCTGGATCGATTGTCTTGCGGCGGTCGGGCGCGGCGTCTTCAGTCGCGGGAACTGGGCCGAGACGGGACCGCGCGCGGCGGCCGCCCCGCGCCCGCGCGCCGCCATTCCCTTTGATGCGCCGTCCGTTCTTCTCAACCGCGCGAGCCTTGCGGCCTTCAACGCGCTTTATTATCGCCTCGGCCGGATGCGCGCCGGCGCCTCGCGCATCCGCTACGACCGCTTCTTCTACCCGCTCGATGCGATCGGCGGCTGGAACCGGCTCTATGGCGCGCGCGGGTTTTATCAATATCAGTCGGTCGTTCCGCCGGCCGCGGCGCGCGCGGCGACGCGCGACATGCTCGCCGCCATCGCGGCCGCGGGGGAGGGCTCCTTTCTCGCGGTCCTGAAGACCTTCGGCGACAGGCCCTCGCCCGGCATGCTCTCCTTTCCGATGGCGGGCGCGACCTTGGCGCTCGACTTCGCAAATCGCGGCGAACGGACGATGCGGCTTCTGGCAAGGCTCGACGAGATCGTTGCGGCGGCGGGCGGACGGCTCTATCCCGCCAAGGACGGGCGCCTGCCGCGGGCGATGTTCGAGCAAGGCTATCCGCAGGCGGAGGAGTTTTCGCGTTATGTCGATCCCGCCATGAGCTCAGGATTTTGGAGAAGGATGACCGGATGACTGCGGAAGAAAAAAACGGACGCCGCGTCGCCATTCTCGGCGCGCTCTCGACGATCGCGGAGGAGACGGCGCGGCTCCTCGCCGAGCGGGGCGCCTCGCTCGCGCTCGCCGGGCGCGAGGGCGGGCGGCTCGACGCCGTCGCGGCCGATCTGAGGCTCCGCGGCGCGCGCGTCGTCACGACGCACGCGCTCGACCTTGCCGCCGCGCCGAACAAGCAGGCGCGCCTCGAAGAGATGGCGGCGGGGCTCGGCGGGCTCGACGTCGTGCTGCTGTTCTACGGCGCCCTTGGCGACCAGGCGCGCGCCAATGACGATCTCGACGAGGTTCGCCGCCTCATCGAGGTCAATTTCACGAGCGCGGCCGAATGGATGACGGCGGGAGCGGCGCTTCTCAAAGCCTCGCCCGCGCCGCGGCCCGTTCTTCTCGCGGTCTCTAGCGTTGCGGGCGATCGCGGGCGGCGCTCGAACTATGTCTATGGCGCGGCGAAGGGCGGGCTTTCGATTTTCATGCAGGGCCTTGCGCACCGCCTCGTCGCGGAGGGAAAGACGCGCGCGGTCGCGATGAAGCTCGGCTTCGTCAAGACCGCGATGACGGCGCATCTCAACCCGAAAGGCCCTCTTTGGGCCGAGCCCGAGGACGTCGCGCGCGCGATCGTCGGCGCGATGGACCGCGGCGGGCCGATCGTCTACGCGCCGTCATTCTGGCGCTTCATCATGCTCGCCGTGCGGGCGACGCCGGCGGCGATTTTCAACAAGGTGAATTTATAGTCTGTGTACAGAGTCATTTAAGGGGCGTAAACAGCCTCGCATCCCCCGCCGCGCGCGCCATAGGAGAAGGGGCCATTCGCGGCGCTCTTCAGGATATAGCCGCTGAAGCCGGCGTGTTTCTTCGGCGTTCCGAGCGCCGCGGCGACATCGGGGCGCCAGACGCCGGAAAGCGCAAAGCCGGCGATGCGCCCGTCTGCGTCGATGAAGCGGACGAGCGCGAGATTGTCGGCGAGGGCAGGGACAAGGACCCAGCCTTCGACCTTGGCGTAGCGGCTTTCTTCGCCAAGCGGCGTGACGGCGTCGACCGCGCCCGGGCAGTCGTCGCGGCCGCGTTTCGTCGCGACATCGCCGATCTCGGTCCCGGCGTCGCGCAGCAGAGGCGTTCCGAATACGGATAGATCTTGCGCCGCCGCGCGCTCGGCATAGGAAAGAAGCGTCTTGTTCGCGTAAGGAAGGACCGCCTCGATCCGAGGGCCGTCTTCCGTTTTAAGCTCGATCGCGAGCGCGGCGAGATAGCGCGCGAAGCGATGGCCGTCCCGATTGTCGAGCGTATGGAGTTGATTGGGCAAAAAGGCGAGAAGGCCGAGCGCGAGAAGGCCGAGCGCGAG
>JBFXBB010000329.1:0-3060 GCA_050183685.1 Amphiplicatus sp. | reverse complement strand
CCCCGTACTTATCCCCGTATTTATCCCCCTCCCCCCGCGGCGGCCTTACCCTCTTTTCCGACAGTCGAAGCGCGTCAAGAAAAGGAGAGCGAGCATTGTTCGTTTACGGATTATTTGAACATGTCGACGAGAAGCCCCGCCGCCGCGGCGAGGATGTAAAGGCCGAAGAGCTTGGAGAGCGCCGCGCCTTTGGTCCTGTGGGCGAGCCGCGCGCCGAAAGGCGCGGCGAGCGCCGACATCGCCGCCATCGCCGCGAAGGCGGCGAGATTGACATAGCCGGCCGACAAGGGCGGCAGGCCCCGATGGCCAAGGCCCGAGAGGAGAAAGCCGATGGCGCCCGGAACCGCGACGGCGACGCCGAAGCCGGAGGCCGTCGCGATCGCCTGATGGATCGAGCGTCCAGACCAGGTCATCACCATCACGCCGACGGCGCCGCCGCCGAGCCCCATCAGCGCCGAAAAGAGCCCCGTGCCGAGGCCGATCGGAATGTGGACCCGCCGATGCGAGAGGTCCGGCCCTTTTCCGTCTCCGGATTTTCCGGCGAGCCGGCGCCAGCCGATAAAACCCGCGCCGATGACGAAGATGAGCGCCAAGGGCTCGGCGGGAATGAAGCGGGCGGCGAGCCCGCCCGCCGCGCTGCCGAGCGCGATCCAGGGCGCCCAGGCTCTGACGATCGCCATATCGACATGGCCGGCGCGGTGATGCGTCGCAAGGGACCGCAAGGACGTCACGATAATGACGGCGAGCGAGGTGCCGATCGCCGTCTTGAGGCTCGGCCCATCCTCGATATCGAAAGAGCGGAAGACAG
The DNA here is from genome assembly GCA_050183685.1 of Amphiplicatus sp. Lineage (GTDB taxonomy): Bacteria > Pseudomonadota > Alphaproteobacteria > Caulobacterales > Parvularculaceae > Amphiplicatus. Next base: position 2,252 of record JBFXBB010000329.1, on the reverse strand, counting down.
CGTAAAGCGCCGGCACGGTGACGACGCCGCCGCCGATCCCGAAAAGCCCGCCCGCAAAGCCGGCCGCAAGGCCCGCCGCCAGGACGGCGAGAAGCAAGAGACCATGTTCGGCGAGGAAATCCATGTCTCAGGCCGCGCGCGCCGTGACCGCCGCGAGCGCGCGCTCGATCGCGTCGGGCCCGAGCGACGTTCCGCCCTCGGACAAAGCGCGCCGCCAGCCGCGCGCGCCCGGCCGGCCGTGGAAGAGGCCGAGCATGGGCCGCGTCACATGATGCGGCGGAACGCCCGCCGCGCTCATCCGGCGGAGATAGGGGATCATCGCGCGGGCGATGTCTTCGGGCGTTTCCCGCCGCGCCGGCTCGCCGAAAAGACGATGGTCGACCTCGGCGAGCAGGAAGGGCGCGTTATAGGCGGCCCGGCCGAGCATGACGCCGTCGACCTCTTCAAGATGGGCGTCCGCCTCGTCGAGCGAGGCGAGGCCGCCATTGAGAACGACCGTGAGGCGGGGGCGTTCGCGCTTCAGCCTTTTGACGAGCCCGTATTCAAGCGGCGGAATCTCGCGATTCTCCTTCGGGGAGAGCCCTTGGAGCCAGGCCTTGCGCGCATGGACGATCACCGTCTCAGCGCCTGCCGCCGCCACATGATCGACGAGATCAAAGAGGCTTTCTTCCGGGTCCTGATCGTCGACGCCAAGCCGGCATTTGACGGTGACGGGGATCTTGACCGCCGCGCGCATCGCCGCGACGCATTCGGCGACGAGCGCCGGCCTCTTCATCAGACAGGCGCCGAAAGCCCCCGACTGCACCCGGTCCGAAGGGCAGCCGATGTTCAAATTCGCCTCGTCATAGCCGAAATCCTCGCCCGCCTTGGCGGCCGCGGCGAGCGCTTTTGGATCCGAGCCGCCGAGCTGGAGCGCGACCGGATGCTCGGATGCGTCAAAAGCGAGATGGCGCGCCGCGTCGCCCCGCGTCACCGCCTCGGCGACGATCATCTCCGTATAGAGAAAAGCGCGCCGGCTGAGCCGCCGGTGGAAATAGCGGCAATGCCGGTCCGTGCCATCGAGCATGGGCGCGACGCAGAAGCGATGAGGCTGATATTCCAAGACTTTTCCGCGCCGGCGCCGAAAGGCCGGCGGCCTTTTTTCCGCGCGCGCCACTATGCGGGGAAAGCCGGCCGGATCAAGCGCGGCGGGCGCTTGATTTGTTCTTTATTTGCTCCATCCCCTTCGCCCCTCGGATTTGCGCCGCAGGAGAGTCGGCCGAACAGCACATCAGGAACATCCGCCGCGCGACGCGAAAGAAGCACTCGACCGAGAAGAAGATCCATTTTGCTGGAAAGTGAGAAAATCAAAAGGAGGACATTCGAAAAACGGCGCTTGCAGCACGCCGAAGCCGCCGCTTAAACTGAAACAGAAGATGAGCCGGATCCTCCATTAAACAGACCGCTCACCTGTCAGCGGCCCGTGCTTTTCACGCAGGTGAAACTTCTGGCCTCGTTCGGATCGCCCGAGCCCCTATAGCGGGGATAATCCGGATAGGAACAAAGCGGGCGCGACAAAACCATATCGCCCGTCTTGGGATCGAGTTTTGTCGCAACGAGATTTTTGGGCGGCTTGTTTTTCGTCGCCCAGGCGTCGAGCGCCGGCAGAAGCGCATCGACGCGGTCCGCGCCAACGCCGCCGCCGCAGTGACCGACGCCGCCTAACATATAAAAGCGCACCGAGGCGTCCGCTTCGGCGCGGCCGCCGACCTCGTCCACAACCGCATTGTAATAGTTGACGATCGTGGCCGGCGGCGAACTCGGGTCGCCCGCCCCGGTCCAAAGGATTAGCTTGCCCCTCTCCAGAAAGGCCCGTAGATGCGGCGTCGCCTCCTGCAATTCGTAAAACGCATCGAACTCGCGCGGATGCTCGTTGAGACCATAGGTAAACGGATCGACGGTTGAGTCCTTGGCGAGGAAATCTCTGACAAAACTGCCAGAGAACCTTTCATATCGGGATGGCGCCCCAAACAGGTAACTGTCCCACGCCCCCGGCCGGGTTTCGGTTCCGCTGAGAAAATAGCCGGGCTCCATCCTCCCCCCCGGCGTTTCAATCGGCGAGGTGAGCGACTCGATCACGGCGAGTTGGGGATCCGAGAGGCAGGCGTCGCCCGCATCCGCCCCGCCCGGACAGCGCAGCTTCTTCGGATCGAAATGGCAGGCCGCCCAATTGGAGACGACGCCGTCGACGAGGCCGTCCGCCTCGACGGTGT
>JBFXBB010000328.1:0-3070 GCA_050183685.1 Amphiplicatus sp. | reverse complement strand
TTGGACGAGCCGACGACAGGCCTTCTTTTCGAAGACGTCAGGAAGCTGATGGAGGTGATCCAGGCGCTGTGCGAGAACGGCAATACGGTCGTCGTCATCGAGCATAATCTCGACGTCGTCAAACAGGCCGACTGGATCATCGACTTGGGGCCGGAAGGCGGCGACGGCGGCGGGCGGATCGTCGCCGCCGGACCGCCCGAAGAGGTCGCGAAGAATCCGAAGAGCCATACGGGCGCATTTCTGAAACCCGTCCTCGCCAAGACGAAACCGCGCGCCGCGGCGGCGATGGCGAGGAAGAAGGCGGCGAAGGGCAAGGCGGCGTGACCGCCCCGCTCATCCCGGCCTTCGCAGGGGGGAGGAGCGGGATGAGCGGATACGAGCGCGGCGAGCAATTCATCTCGATCGGCGCGCTCACGGCCCATCCTTCGTGACGCGCCTTCGGCGCTCCTCAGGATGAGGCCCGTGCGATGTTGCAGCAAAGACGGCCTCATCCTGAGGAGGCGCGCAAGCGCCGTCACGACGGCGATTAATCCGAGTCAGAGCCCTGCGGCCCATCCTTCGTGACGCGCCTTCGGCGCTCCTCAGGATGAGGCCCATGCGATGTTGCAGCAAAGACGGCCTCATCCTGAGGAGGCGCGCAAGCGCCGTCACGAAGGATGGACGGCGGGGCTCTGACTCTGATTAATCGCCGTATGATCTAAGAAAACGCCTGCAACCCGGTCATCGCGCGGCCGAGAATGAGGGCGTGGACGTCGTGCGTGCCCTCATAGGTGTTGACCGTTTCGAGATTCATCGCGTGACGCAGCACGTGATATTCTTCGGAAATCCCGTTGCCGCCGTGGATGTCGCGGGCCTGCCGCGCAATATCGAGCGCCTTGCCGCAATTATTGCGTTTCATCAGCGAGATCGCCTCCGGGAGATAAGCGCCCTTATCGAGAAGCCGGCCGAGCGCGAGCGCGCCCTGAAGCCCGAGCGCGATGTCGGTCTGCATGTCGGCGAGCTTTTTCTGAACGAGCTGCGTTCCGGCGATCGGCTTGCCGAAGACGACGCGGTCGAGGGCGTAGTCGCGCGCCGCCATCCAGCAGAATTCCGCCGCGCCCATCGCGCCCCAGGCGATGCCGTAGCGCGCTTTGTTGAGACAGGAGAACGGCCCTTTGAGGCCGCGGACATTGGGGAGAAGATTTTCCTCCGGGACGAGCGCGTCGTCGAGCGCGATTTCGCCGGTGACCGAGGCGCGCAAGGATAGTTTGCCGGAGATTTTCGGCGTCTTGAAGCCTTTCGTCCCGCGCTCGACGAGGAAGCCGCGAATGTCGCCGTCGAGCTTCGCCCAGACGAGCGCGAGATCGGCGATCGGCGCATTGGTGATCCACATTTTCGCGCCGTTGAGCCTGTAGCCGCCGCTCGTTTTTTCGGCCTTCGCGCGCATGGCGCCCGGATCGGAGCCGCCATCGGCCTCGGTGAGCCCGAAGCAGCCGACCCATTCGCCCGAGGCGAGCTTCGGGAGATATGTCTTCTTCTGCTCCTCCGTCCCGAAGGCCTCGATCGGATACATGACGAGCGAAGACTGCACCGACATCGCCGAGCGATAGCCGGAATCGACGCGCTCGACCTCGCGGGCGACGAGCCCATAGGCGACATGGCTCGCCCCGCCCCCGCCATAGTCTTCCGAGACCGTCGCGCCGAGCAGCCCTTGCGCGCCCATTTCGGTCATGATCTCGCGGTCGAAGCGCTCCTCGCGATTGGCCGCGATGACGCGCGGCATGAGCTTGTCTTGCGCAAACCCGCGCGCGGCGTCACGCACCATCCGCTCTTCGTCCGTGAGCTGACTGTCGAGCGAAAGGGGATCGCGCCAATCGAAGCCTTCCATGTCAGACGAGCTCCACCGCGAGGCTCGTCGCCTCGCCGCCGCCGATGCACAGGCTCGCAACGCCCTTCTTGCCGCCGGTCTGCTTCAACGCGTTCAGAAGCGTTACGATGATGCGCGCGCCCGAGGCGCCGATCGGATGGCCGAGCGCGATCGCGCCGCCGTGAATATTCACTTTCTCGGCCGGGAGCTTCAACTCCCGCATCGCCGCCATCGGCACGACTGCGAAGGCCTCGTTGATCTCGAAGAGGTCGACATCCGAGGCCGACCAGCCGACCTTCGCGAGGAGGTTGCGGATCGAATCGACGGGCGCCGTCGTGAACCATTCGGGCGCCTGGGAATGGGTCGCGTGGCCGACAATGCGCGCGATCGGCGCGCGCCCGCGCTTTTCGGCTTCCGAGGCCGGCATGACGACGAGCGCCGCCGCGCCGTCCGAGATCGCCGAGGACGACGCGGCCGTCACCGTCCCTTCCTTGTCGAAGGCGGGCCTCAGCGACGGGATTTTTGAAACGTCGGTCAGGCCCGGCTTTTCGTCGTCCGAGACCGTCACCGCGCCCTTGCGTCCGGCGACTTCAAAGGCGGCGATTTCATCCTTGAACGAACCGCTTTTGACGGCCTTTTGGGCGCGCGTCACCGAACGCGTCGCGAATTCGTCCTGCGCCTCGCGGGAGAACTGCCATTCGCGCGCGCATTTCTCGGCGAAGACGCCCATCGCCATGCGTTTCTGATAGGCGTCCTCAAGGCCGTCAAAGGCCATATGGTCGAGGATCTCGCCGTGCCCGAACTTGATGCCCGTCCGGCCCGAGGGCAGGAGATGCGGCGCGTTCGTCATCGATTCCATGCCGCCGGCGACGACGACCCTGGTCGAGCCCGCCGCGATCGAGTCATGGGCGAGCATCACCGTCTTCATGCCCGAGCCGCAGACCTTGTTGACCGTGACGCAGCCCGCCGCCGCCGGGATCCCGGCGCCGAGCGAGGCTTGCCGCGCGGGCGCCTGGCCGAGGCCCGCCGGCAGGACGCAGCCCATCAAAACCTCCTCGACATCGTCGGGCTTCACGCCGGCGCGGTCCAAGGCCGCCGAGATCGCCCGCGCGCCAAGCGCCGTCGCGGGAACGCCCGTGAACGCGCCGAGGAAATTGCCGATCGGCGTGCGCGCCATGCCGGCGATGACGATGGGATCTTGAGCGGCCATTGGGAAATCTCCTT
>JBFXBB010000327.1:0-3077 GCA_050183685.1 Amphiplicatus sp. | reverse complement strand
CTGCGTTTTTCCGAATTCGGCGCCTGTCATCGCTATGAGCCCTCGGGCGCGCTGCTCGGGCTCATGCGCGTGCGCGGTTTCGTGCAGGATGACGCGCATATTTTCTGCGCCGAGGATCAGATCGAGGAGGAGGCCAAGGGCTTTGTCCGTCTCCTTTTCGAGGTTTATCGCGAGCTTGGGTTTGACGAACCGGCGGTCAAATTCTCGACGAGGCCGGACCAGCGCGTCGGCGCCGACGCGATTTGGGACAAGGCGGAAGCGGCGCTCGCGGGCGCTTGCGAGAAGCTCGGCGTTGAGACGGCGCTGAACGCCGGCGACGGCGCCTTTTATGGACCGAAGCTCGATTTTGTCGTGAAGGACGCGATCGGTCGCGAATGGCAAACGGGAACGCTCCAATGCGACTTCAACATGCCTGAGCGGCTCGATGCGACTTTCATCGGCGAGGACGGCGCGCGCCATCGTCCGGTGATGCTTCACAGGGCGATTCTGGGCTCGCTTGAGCGTTTCACCGGCGTTCTTATCGAGCATTACGCCGGCAAATTCCCGCTCTGGCTCGCGCCCTTGCAAGTCGTCGTCGCGACGATCACGTCAGAGGCGGACGATTATGCGAAAGAGGCGGCGGCCGCGTTGAAGGCGCGCGGGCTCAGGGTCGATCTCGATCTCCGGAATGAGAAGATCAACTATAAGGTGCGCGAGCATTCCCACGCCAAGGTTCCGGTGATCGCCGTCGTCGGCGCGCGCGAGGCCGAAGAGCGCACGCTTTCATTGCGCCGCCTCGGTTCGCAAGGCCAGGAAGCGCGCGGCCTCGATGAAGCGGCGGCAAAGCTCGCCGAAGAAGCGACGCCGCCGGATTTGAGAGGGTAGGCGGATGAAAAGCGCGGGCGCGCGCTCCTTTCCCGCAAGCTCGCAAGCGCTGGGGGCGAGGGCAGGTGCGGCGACGGCCGATCGGGCGGCTCTTGGCCGCTGAAGAACATAACTGGCGCGAGCGCCTCATGGTTCGCGGCGCCGTCGCGACCGCGCTTCTCATTCCGCTGGCCGCTGTCTTCGCGCATCGCGCCTATGCGCCGATCCTGCTTGGCATGGGCGTCGTCGCCGGCCTTGGACGCGCGCCCTGGCGGCGTCTCGTTCAAGGCGTCGCGGCGCCGATCACGCTCAAGCGTCCGGCGACGGCGATGATCCTCGCCGTCGCCGGCTTTGTTTTGTGGATCGCTCTGTCGCTCATATGGTCGCCGGCGCCCGCCGCCGAGCGCTTTGCCGGCGTCGCGCTCGCCGTGCTTGCGACGAGCCTCGTCGCGGCCGACCTGTTGGCGAGGCGCGCGCGCGACATAAGGTTCATCGCCTGGACTTATATCAGCGCGGCGGTCCTCGGGACCGCGCTCTTGTTTTTCGAGGCCGAGAGCGGCGGCTATCTGCGTCTCATCACGCCGCCGCCTGATCCGACTTATGGCCGCTATGACGACATCGCCGAACTCGGCCGCGGCCTCACCGCGCTTCTCCCCGGCGTTTTTCCGGCGCTCGCCATGATCGTTCTTTTTGCGGGGCGGCGGCGAAGATGGGCCCGATGGATGCTTCTCGCCCTGGCCGCGGCGCTTCCTTGCGCCCTTTTCCGGGCGACATTTTCCTTTACCATCGCCTCGAATAGCGTCGCCATTGTCGCCGCCGCGGGCTGCGGCCTCATCGCCTATCTCTTTCCCCGGCGCGCGGTCGCGGCGCTCCTTGCCGCCTATCTTGTCGCGCTTGTCGGCGCGCCCTTGCTCGCCGTCCTGCCGGCCGATGCGATTGCGGCGCGCGCCGGCGAAATCTTGCCGCTTTCCTGGGCGCAGCGGCTGTTTATCTGGCGCGAGACTGGGCTCGCCGCGCTCCATTGCCTGCCTTTTGGCTGCGGCGCCGACTATGCGCGCGCCGCTTTTGCCTCGGGGATTCCTTCCGAGACGGGGCCGCCCTTGACTCCGCTCCATCCGCATAATGTCTTTTTGCAACTCTGGCTCGAACTCGGGCTTGTCGGGGTCGCGCTGATCGCCATTGCGCTCATCGCGGGCGGCGCGATGCTGCGCCGCGCCCATCCGGGCCGAATTGTGACGGCGGGCGCCGTTGGCGCGGGCGCGGCCGTCTTCGTTCTCGCGTTCGTTGAGATGAGCGTTTGGCAGGAATGGCGCCTCGCCTCGATCGGCATGGCCGTCATCGGCGGCGCGATCGCTTACCGGCTTGAGAAGGACGCTGCATGAGCGCGACTGTCTCAGCCATCGTCGTTTCTTATTTCACTGGGCCCTTGCTTGGGCGCGTTCTCGGCGCCTTGAAAGCGCAGCCCGAGATCGCCGAGATCATCCTCGTCGACAATGGCAATTGGCCGAATGCGATCGAGGAGGCCCTTGCCGCGAATGCGGGCGGTCCGCCTGTCGAGGTGCTCACCGGCCACGGCAATGCCGGCTTTGCGGCCGGCTGCAATCTCGGCGCGGCGCGCGCGAAAGGCGCGTTCCTGCTTTTTCTCAATCCCGATGCGATCATGCCGGAAGGCGGCGTTGCGCGGATGCTTTCCGAAGGCGCGGCGTTGAAGCGGCCTTGGCTGATGGGCGCGAAAATCATCGATCCCGAAGGCGGCGAGCAGCAGGGCTCGCGCCGCGCCGTGCTGACGCCCTGGCGCGCATTCGTCGAGGCGGCGCGGATCTACAAGCTCGCCCCGCGCCATCCTTATTTCCGTCGGTTCAATCTTCACGACGAGCCGTGCCCGGCTGAGACGATCGAAACCGATGTCATCTCCGGCGCCTGCTTCTTTCTTCCGCAGGAGGACTATTTCGCCATCGGCGGCATGGACGAAGCCTATTTTCTTCATGTCGAGGATGTCGATTTCTGCATCCGCTTCCTCGCTGCGGGGGGCCGCGTCTATTTCAATCCGCATGTCGCGGTCACCCATTACAAGAGTTCGAGCCGGGCGAATGCGATGCGGGTCGAGTTTCGCAAGACCGTGAGCATCCTTCGCTATTTCCGTCGGCATTTCCGCGACGCCTATCCGCCGGGCTTTCTCTGGCTTGTGGCCGGCGTCCTCTGGCTTGTTTTTGCGGCGAAGGCGGCGCGCCGCG
>JBFXBB010000326.1:0-3078 GCA_050183685.1 Amphiplicatus sp. | reverse complement strand
GCACGTTTTCTTGACGGCGTTTTTGAAACGCAATCTTGCCTTCGGTGACGACGACTTTGACCTTGTCGGAATCTACGCGAACAGCAAAGCGCGTCCCAACCGCCTGAATGACGCCGTTCGCCGCATAAACGACGAAAGGACGCCGTTTGTCATGGGCGACATCGAATATCGCCTCCCCCGAGATCAGGCGGATCACCCGAGCGTTTCCGGAATAAGCCTGCTCGACAATGCTGTTCGTGTTGAGATTAATTTTGGAGCCGTCAGCCAGGGAGACAAGTCGCGTCTCCCCAATCTTCGTCGCGTAATATCCCGCGGCCTCGACCGGCCTAAGGGCCACATAGGCGATCACGGCTATGACGGCGACGCCCCCAATACCGGCCGCTGCTCTCCAGCGCCTCAAAAGTCCTGTGAGGACTGCGGGCGCGGATCGCGACGGCAGCCTCCTCGCCGCGCGCCGCGGAATCGTCCCCAATCGGCTTAAAGGCGCATTCAGCCCATACCACAGAGCCGCCGCTTGTTTGATTGCGTGCTTATTTCGCGGATCCTCGGCGAGCCAGCGGGCGAATGCGGCGCGCTCCGCCGCTGAGAGATCACCCCGATCAAGCTTGGCGAGCCAATCGGCGGCTTGAGGGTCGTCATTTTTTACCGATCGTAACGGAACAACACGGGCTTCATTAGTCATGAGAGCGGCCTTTTCCATCCGTATTGCTGTAGCGCGGCTCCACCCCTTTCCCCTCGGCGATCCCGTATCCGCGGCGCGCCATGATGTCTTGGCAACGCTTTATGCCCTGCGCGAAATATTTTTCTACGGAACTGATCGAAACGTTCATTTTATTGGCGATATCCTTGTGCGAGAGTCCGTAAATTCGGCGCAGTAAGATCGCCTGCTGATGCGCTTTGGGCAATGTGGCCATCGCCTCCCAGAAAACCTCCATCATTCGCCGATAGTGAATTTCATCGTCCGTCGGCGCCGTCTTCGATTCGAGTATGGCTTCATCTATCTCCCATTGCACTTCGCGCGATCGGCGCTCCTGCTGCTCGAAGACGATGTTGCGCGAAACCGTGAAGAGATAGCTCTTTGGAAATTCGAGCGGGTTTTTCCCGTCCGCTTCGAGCGCGCGCGCAAGAGACTCCTGCAGGATATCATCAACATCCGCCGGTTGCACCGACAGACGCACCAGCGCCCGGACCAGCACATCCCGGTAATTGAGGAACGCGCGGACGATCCTTTTTTTAGAGTCGGACATGCGAGACGCCCTTGCGACCGCTTTAGCGCGCGGTCTCCATCTATGAGAGGGTTTAGAAGCCCAAACCCGCAAACAATTTCCAGCTCTTAGATGCTTAGTCCCACGGAGTGATGGAATGGCTTTATGCAGTGATCCGTCATGGAGGAAAAGTTCGTGGGACAAATTTTGCACGACCGCGCCGCGACTTAAGCGGAAATCAAAAATCATCCTTTGACGATGATGGCTGCAATGAGACCCAACATGGCGCCTATTTGGCGCCTCGGCGTGTAGATGCCGTGGACACTCTTGAGACTGCCCAGACTACTCAATTGATTTTTCAGTGAAAGTTGGGTGCGGGGACAGGATTTGAACCTGTGACCTTCAGGTTATGAGCCTGACGAGCTACCGGACTGCTCCACCCCGCGCCAACGGTCCCCCCAGGCGAATAATGAAGCCGATGACAATGAAACCGACGAAACGACGCCGTCAAAAAAGCTTCATCACCCGAGGAAGAACCGCGGATATAGCGGCCCGCAAGGGCTCGTTCAAGTCTTTTTGCGGGATTTCGCCGGCATTCCGCAGGGGCTATGGTCGCGGGCGCATTTCCGCTTCAATCTCATTCAGAAAGGTCCTTCCATGCGGCTTTTAACGCTCCCCTGCCTCGTTTTCATGCTTGTCGCCTGCGGCGGCGAAAACAAGACGCCAGCGGATAGGGACCTGCGCCTTTACGCCCTCGATTGCGGCTCGATCGAGACGACCGACATGGCGGCTTTTGACCGCGACGGCGTCTATTATCGCGGACAGCCGGGCCATCTCGTCGATCCCTGCTACCTCATCCGCCATCCGAAAGGCGATCTTCTCTGGGACGCCGGGCTCCCAGACACGCTTGTCGGGACGGACGGCGTGGGCGCCGAACCGTTCCACATGACGCGGTCAAAGACGCTCAAAGCTCAACTCGCCGAAATTGGCCTGACGCCGGAGGATATCGACTATCTCGCGCTTTCGCATTCCCATGTCGATCATGCGGGCAATGCGAATGACTTCGCCGACGCGACATGGATCGTCGACTCGGCCGAGCGCGAACATATGTTCAGCGACGAAGGACGAGCGGACACGGAGACTTTCGCCGTTTACAGCGCGCTTGAGAACGCCGAGAAAAAAGTGTACACGGATGATTACGACGTATTCGGCGACGGCCGGGTCCGGATCATAAGAACGCCCGGTCATACGCCGGGGCATTCCTCGCTGCTCCTCAAGCTTGAAAGAGCCGGCGCTGTCTTCCTTACCGGCGATCTCTATCACTTCACTGAGACGCGCGCGCGTCGCACCGTGCCTGTCTTCAATACGGATCCGGAAGCAACGCTGCGCTCCATGGATAAGTTCGAGGCGCTCGCCAAGGAAGAAAACGCCAGGGTCGTCATCCAGCATGAACCGGCCGACTTTGCGGCATTGCCGGTTTTCCCGGCTTTTCTCGACTGAGACTCAGCGCGTAAATCGCAGCATGTAATTCTCGTTGAGGCCTTCGACTTTAATCTCCTCCGCGGGACCGAAGCCGAAGGACTGGATTTCGGCCGCGACTTCGCGCTTTCCGAAACGGACATGGCGCTTCTCGGGCGGCGGCGTCTCCCCCGGGGCGAGATCGAAATCAACGACATAGAGCGCGCCGCCGGGCTTCAGCGCGTCAAAATCGGTTTTCATGATCGCGGCGGGATCGTCGATATATTGTTAGGTGTCGGCGATGAAGACGGCGTCGACAGACGCCGCCGGCAAGGTGATAGAATCCGTGCGGCCGAGAACGGAAACGACATTATCAAATCCAAAATCATCTGCGCGCTGATTAATGAGCGTTAAA
>JBFXBB010000325.1:0-3088 GCA_050183685.1 Amphiplicatus sp. | reverse complement strand
CGTTTTCTCCGGCGACGAAACGCTATCTCCGCGATCTGGAAGAGCCGCTCCTGTTTCGCGGCTATTTCTCGTCTCAAACTCACCCCTTGCTCGCGCCCCTGGCGCCGCGCCTGCAGGATCTGCTTAAAGAATATGAAGTTGCTGGCGAAGGACGCGTGCGCGTCGAAATCGTCGATCCGATCAAGTCGCCGGCGATCGAGGAGGAAGCGGGTCGCCGTTTTGGCGTCCGCCCGGTCCCGTTTCAAACGACAAGCAAATACCAGGCTTCCGTTACGAATTCCTATTTTGACGTTGTCATTCAGTATGGTGATGAATTCGAAAAGCTCGGTTTTGAGGACTTGATTGAAGTAAAGCAGTCGGGGCCGAGTGACGTTGAAGTCGACCTCAGAAATCCTGAATACGACATCACGCGCGCCATTAAGAAGGTGTTGACGAGCTTCCGCGCCGCGGGCGCCATCTGGACGGCGCTGCCGGGGCCGGTCGCCTTGAAGGCCTATATCTCCGACACGACGGACCTTCCAGAACCTCTGCCCACGCTGAAATCCGACATTGAGGCGCTTATCAAGGATTACGAGACGGAGAGCGGCGGCAAATTCTCCGGCGAAATAATCGATCCGTCGGCCGGGGACGGCGCCGTTGCAAAAGCGCTCGAAGCCAAGGGCCTCCGATCGATGTCGCTTGGACTCTTAGACCCGCGTAAATTCTGGTTTCATCTCGTGCTGGACGAGGGCGGACGCTCGGTCGATGTTCCGCTTCCTGAAACGCCGAACAAGGATGCGCTGAAGCGCGTCATCGATGCGGAGCTGAAACGCCTCGCGCCGGGCGCGATCCGAACGGTCGCGCTCTATACCCCGCCCATCGATCCCGGCCAGCCCGAATATGACGCGCCGCCGTCAGGTCTTCGTTTCTCACGGCTTGAGGCGCAGCTTCGAGAAAACGCGCAGATCCGCCAGACCGAGCTCGACAATGGCCGCGCGCCCGAGCAAGCCGACGCGCTTGTCGTCGTCGCGCCGGTCGGGCTCGACGATAGGCAGCGCTATGCGATCGACCAGTTCCTAATGCGCGGCGGCACGGTTATCCTCGCCGCCTCGGCGTTCCGTCCGCAGTTGACGAATGAACTCGGCATCAAGCAGTCCGCGACCGGGCTCGACGACATGCTGGCGCATTACGGAGTCACCATCAAAAAGGAGATGGCGCTCGATGAGGAGAACACGCCGCTCCCCGTGCCGGTGACGCGCGATGTCGGCGGGTTCCAAATCCGCGATATTCGAATGCTCGACTACCCGCATTTCATCGATATTCGCGGCGGCCTCGCTAAGGCCGGCGCCCCGACGGCGGGGCTTGGCCAACTCACGATGAGTTGGGCCTCGCCGATCGAGATCGACGCGCAAAAGACCGAGAACATGACTGTCACGCGGCTCATCGAAAGCTCGGACCACTCCTGGGCGTCCGCTTCGGAGGAGATCGTCCCCGATTACGGGGCCTATCCCGATCGCGGCTATCCGGATCCCGAAAAGACTGGCAAGCAGCTACTTGGCGTTATGCTCGAAGGCTCCTTCGCTTCTTACTTTGCCGGCCGTCCCAACCCGCTGCTTCAAGCGGAGAAAACAGCGGCGGGCGGCGGCGAAGAAAAGGGCGAGGCGCCTGGCGCGGAGGTCGTCAGTTCGACCATGGAGCGCTCGCCGCCGGGGGCGAGGCTCGTCGTCTACGGATCATCGAGCTTTCTTTCCGACGACGCATTGTCATTGATATCGGGGCTTGATCGCTCGGATTACGCCGCGCCTATGATTCTTATTGAAAATACGATTGACTGGTCGCTCGAAGATCGCGGCCTTCTCGACATCAGGAACCGGCAGGGACATTTTGCGCGATCGCTCGCGCCGCTCGACGACGGCGCGCGCGCTTTCTGGGAGGGGCTTAACTACATGCTCGCGCTCGTCGGTCTCGTCGCTGCCTTTGTCGCGCATCGCATGATCCGTCAATCGACCAATCGCCGACGGCTCGATGCGCTGAAGGCCTGAGGGGAAGCCGCCATGAACCGTATGATCCTCGTCCTCGCCGTCGCGCTCTTCGCGCAGGTCGCGCTTGCCGCCGGCCTGTTGGCGACGCGGAATGATCACGGCGCCTTCACGGCCAAGGAGCCGCTTGCGGCTTTCGATCCGGCGGCCGTCGACGAGATCGTCATTAGCGACGGCGAGGGCGCGACGACGATCAAGAAGGGCGAGAAGGGCTGGGCGCTGCCAGATCGGAAAGATTTTCCGGCGGACAGTGCGAAGGTTGATAGGCTCGTTGAGGATCTTTCAAGGATCAAACGGGGCTGGCCCGTCTCAAAAGGCGGCGACGCCCGGCGCTTTAAGGTCGCGGAGGAAAGTTTCGAGCGGCGCATCGAGCTAAAAAGCGCCGGCAAGGACAGCGCGATGATTTATTTTGGCGACTCGCCCTCTTTCAAATGGGCCTATGCGCGTAATGCCGAGGATGGCAATGTCTACAACGTCGAGTTTTCCGCTTATAACGCGCCGGCGCGGACGGATGACTGGGCTGATCACAATGCGCTTTATGTGACGGAAGACGACGTCGCCAAGATTTCTGTTGGACCGGTCACGCTCGTCCATGTCGGAGACGCTTATACGCTTGACGGCCTCGGCGCAGATGAGCAGACGAATGCGAGCGAGGCAAAGCGCCTCGCTAAAGCGGCGCTCGAAATGCCTTTCGACGAAATCGTCAAGGATGCGGCGCCCGATTTTTCATCCCCTGTGCTCGAAGTGACGGTGGCGTTTAAGGAAGCGCCCGCGCGCGTCTATGAATTCGTTACAAACAAACCGCAAGAGAATGGGGACGAGTCGCGCGGCTATCTCTTCAAGTCGTCAGATCGCCCGCATGTGTTCCGCGTCGCTAAATACCGTATCGAAACGCTGCTGAAGGCGGGGCGCGACAAGCTCATCGAAAAGAAGAACGAGCAGACCCCGCCGGCCGCCGAATCTGCTCCGGCGGCGCCCGACCGAGGAGACCGCGATAAGGCCGACGGGCCGAGCTGAGGCCTCTCGCATGCGCGCCGCTTTTTTGATGGCGCGCGGCGGGCGCTCTCTTT
>JBFXBB010000324.1:0-3111 GCA_050183685.1 Amphiplicatus sp. | reverse complement strand
CACGAGCGTGAAGGCCCCCATATTCGCCGCCTCCCCGCGCGCGAGATTGAAACGCCCGACAATGACGGCGACCTCGTCGTCCAACAACCGCACATCGAGCTTTTCGAAGCTGAGCCGGCCAAGCGCCGCGCCCTCGCCATATTTCTCGCGATAGCGCTTCATTGTCTCGTTCCAGCCCTTCAAGACCGCGGCGCCGTTGATGACGGTAAGATCCGGGCTCCTCCAATAGCCCCGCATGAAGCCGTCAAGATCGCCCTCATTCCAGGCCGCGACCTGCGCGGCGAGAACGGCCTTGATCAGGTCTTCCGGCGCACGCGCGGCGAGGGCGGCGCCAGCCGCGACCGGCGCGGCGCTTGCGAGACGGGCTTTTCCCGCTTCGGCCGGCGCAGAAAAGCTTGGCGGCGCAAGCCGTCCCTCCAGTTCGGCGCCGACAAGCCGTCCGAGGGCGGACGGCCCCTCGGCGTCCGCGGTCGCCGAGACGGGCGTCGTCGACAGCGCGGCGGGGCCGGCATTGACAGGCGGCGCAGGCACGCTCGGCGCCGCCCCGGCCGGCCGGGCCTCGCCGCCCTCAAGCGCCAATGCCTCGGCGAGCTCCGACCGTCCCGGCGGAAAAGGGAGCGCCTTTGTCAGCGCGCCCTCGCCGGCCGTCGCCGGAGGGGGCGCCGGATCGGCCTCTTCCTCAAACGTCACGATCGGCGCCTCATCGTCATATGCCGCGGGCGGATCCCATTCCCTCAGCGCGGACAGCGCGCCGCGCGGCGCCGAATTCGTTCCTTGCTCCGTGTAAGAAGCTTCCTCCTTCGGCGACGCCTCCCCCTCAGCATCGGCAAGGGCGCAATCATATCCGGCGGCGATAAGGTCGGCGACAAGCGCGGCCGCGCGCTTGGCGCAATAGCCGGGCGAATTATTCGCATGCCAGGGCGTCGAGGCCTCGCCGCCCCGCCGATAGGCGAGATCGCAGGCCGACCCGACGACGCCCGGCGTTCTGACTTCGAACTCGCGAATGTCGGCGCCCTTGACACAGCGTTGCATCGCGGCCGCCGAGCCGGCGAGCCCAGTGAAAACCGCAAGCGAAAGCAAGGCGAGACGCATGGCCCTCTCCTCCGTCCGTTTACAATGAACACGGCTCCGCTTCGCCCTTGCAGAGGCCGACGGCCGACCATTGCGCGGCAAGTTAAACAGAGTCTTGTAATGATGCGATCGTTTGGACGGACTTGCGGTCCAAAATTAAAAACTCGCAAGAATATTGATTGCGCGCGCCCTTTTCGCAGGCGCCAGCGGGCGTTTGCGCCCAGTCGGCCGGATCGAGGGCGGGAAAGCGCGTATCGCCGTCAAGCGCGGCCGCAACGCGGGTGAGATAAATGCGATCGGCGCGCGGCAGCGTCTGCGCATAGATCTCGCCGCCGCCGATGACGCAGATTTCCGCCGCGGAACCGGCGAGGCGGATCGCCTCGTCGACATCGCCGGCGCGAACGGCGCCCGGCGCCGACCAGTTCTTCGACCGTGTAATGACGATATTCTCCCGGCCCGGAAGCGCCTTGCCGATCGAGTCAAATGTCTTGCGCCCCATGAGGACGGGCTTTCCCATCGTCACTTTTTTGAACCATTTGAGATCGTCGGAAATGCGCCAGACGAGCGCGCCCCTGTCGCCGATGGTCCCGTTCGACGCCATCGCGACGACAAGCGCGAGCCGCGTCATATCGCGACCGGCGCCTTGATGTGCTTTTGCGCCGCGTAATTCTCGATCGCGATATCCTCATAACGAAAGGCGAAAATGCTTTTGACGTCGGGATTGAGAGCCAGGCGCGGCAGGGGACCGGGGATGCGGGCGAGCTGTTCGCGCGCCTGCTCGAAATGATTGTGATAGAGATGCGCATCGCCGAGCGTGTGAATGAATTCGCCGGGGCGCAGCCCCGTCGCCTGCGCCATCATCGCGGTCAGGAGCGCATAGGAGGCGATGTTGAACGGCACGCCGAGAAAGATATCGCCCGAGCGCTGATAGAGCTGGCAGGAAAGCCGCCCTTCGGCGACGAAGAACTGGAAGAGACAATGGCAGGGCGGCAGCGCCATGTCGCCGATCTCGGCCGGATTCCAGGCGGAAACCACAAGACGGCGCGAATTCGGATTGGCCTTGATCTCGCTTTCGACCCAGGCGATCTGGTCGATGACGCGCCCGTCCGGCCCCGCCCAGGAGCGCCATTGCTTGCCATAGATGGGCCCGAGATCTCCCGTCTCATCGGCCCACTCGTCCCAGATGCTGACGCCATGCTCCTTTAGATAAGCGATATTGGTGTCGCCCGCGAGGAACCACAAAAGCTCATGCGCGATCGATTTGACATGCAGCTTCTTCGTCGTCAGCAGCGGAAAGCCGGTCGCGAGATCGAACCGCATTTGATGGCCGAAAATCGCCCGCGCGCCGGTGCCCGTCCGGTCGTCCCGGTCGACCCCGGTTTCGAGGACGCGCGCCAAAAGATCGAGATATTGTCTCACGGGGGCCCGAATCTCCTGCTTTCGCCGCAGTCTAGCGGATCGGGCCGAAAAGCCCCAAGGCTATCGGCGGGCGCAAGGCCGGTGCTATGCTGGAAATGGGGTCGAGGGGTCGCCGGATGAGCGAGGCGGAGAAGAAACCAGGCGGCGGATTTGCGGCGCTCGGGCTCCTTACCGGGCTCGCCGCCGGGCTCGCCGCCTATGCGCTGATCGACTATGGCGTCGACAAGGAGCCGGCGCCCTTCGCGCTCGCCGCCCTCGCGGCGATCGTCAGCCTCGCCGTCGCCTTCCTGCTCCTCGCCGAGCGCGGCGCGACGCTCCGCGCGATTTTGCCCGCCGCCGTCATCGCGCTCATTCTCGCGGGACCGACCTATCATGTCGCCGGCGCGCTTCAGAACCATGCGCGTCTCGACCCCTTCCCGGGCCTGTTCTGGATCGTCGTCGGCTCGCAGATTTCGGCCTTCCTGATGACGACGCTCGCAAAGGCCTCGCTGATGGAGCACGCGCCCCCGCCCTATCGGGCCGTCTTCTTTCACGGCGTCACCCTGCCCCTCATCGCCGCCGGCGCTTATTTCTTCGCGGTCCTTGCGGCGGTGCTGCTGCTCGCCTGGGCGGCGCTAGATC
>JBFXBB010000323.1:0-3143 GCA_050183685.1 Amphiplicatus sp. | reverse complement strand
CGAGAATCGCCGTCAGGTTGTTCGCCCGGCGCATCGCCAGCGTCCGCGCCGCGGCGTGCGCGCCGATAAGCGAGAGGGCCGGCGCGCCGACGAGAAGCGACAGGAGGAGGGGCGCATAGTCTTGCGCCGGCAGATTGAGGAGAAGGCCGAGGACCGGCGCCGCGAGGATCAGCGGCAGCCCGGTCGACAGCCAATGCGCCAACGCCTTTGCGAGCACGGTCAGTTCGAGCGTGTCCGCCGTTTCGACGAGCACGTCGAGCGCGCCGTCCTCAAAATCCGCCTGGAAGATCCGGTCGAGCGAAACAAGGGTCGCAAGCAGCGCGCCCGTCCAAAGGATCGGCGCGGCGAGACGGGAAAGCTCGCCCGGATGCGGCCCGATCGCAAGCGTGAAAACGAGCGCGACAAGGGCGAAGAATATCATCGCCTGCAATGCGCCGCCGCCCGCCCGGAAGCCGAGCGTTGCATCCCGCGCGAGAATGGCGAGGAAAGCGCTCATGCGGCGCCGGGCCCCGCCGCTTCGAGCACGAAGGCGCGGGCGTTCGGAAGGTCGAGGCGATCATGCGTCGCGATGAGGACGGATCCGCCCTCCTGCCGATGCGCGGCGATGAGTCCGATAAGCCGCGCCGACGCGGCCGCGTCCATCGACGCGGTCGGCTCGTCGAGAAGCCAGATCGGCTTTGCGGCGATGATGAGCCGGCATAGCCCGAGCCGGCGGCGCTGCCCGGCGGAAAGGTCGGCCGCGCGGGTCTCGCGCAGTCTTGCGAGGCCGAAAGCGGCGAGCGCGTCTTCGACACGTGTTTTCGGCGCGCCATAAAGCGTCGCCCAAAAGCCGAGATTTTCTCTGACGCTCATCGCCGCCTTGACGCCGTCCGCATGGCCGCAATGGACGGCGCGCGCGCGGCGCGCCGGCTCGCGGGCCTCGCTTCCATCAAGCGCGATGCGCCCCGCGGCGAGGGGAAGCAGGCCGGCGATCGCCCGCAGAAGGCTGGTCTTGCCGGCGCCGTTCGCGCCCTTGAACCGGACCGCCTCGCCGGGCGCGAGCGTCAGCGTGACGCCGGCGACGACCGGCCGGCCGCCGCGCGCGACGGCGACGCCTTCGAGGGCGAGGCTCACGATTGCGCCCCATCCTTCTGTGTCCCGTCCTTGCGCGCCTCGATTTCGCGAAGGCGGCGCTTAAGGACCCGCCCGCGCCGCCAGATCCAGAAAGCGAGGCCGAGAAGGGCGCCCGCCGACAGCCCATAGGCCGGCCAGACATAGGCCGCATAGCCGCCCATCGAGAGAAAATCGCTCATCGCGCCGCCTTTTCCTCTTAAGAAGCATAGTTTGCGCCGCGCCGCGCTTGGAAATCTCGTCGCGGCCCGTTTCGGGACAGGCTCAGGGGTCCGGTTTTTGCTCCGGGACCGGGGCGCCCCGAACGCCCGGAGACCTCGAATGACCCTCAAAGTCGCCCTGATCGCCGCTCTCGCCCTCGCGGCCGGCCCCGCCGCCGCCGAGCGTTTCACCGCCGACAAGGTCCTTTTTCAGGATGTGACCGGCGCCGTCGAAATCGTCACGACCGCCGCCGGCGACGAGGTCGACGTCGTCATCGCGCAGGGCAAGACGCATCACCCGATCATCGCCACGCTCGACAAGAACGGCCTCCTCACCGTCAAGGGCGAGAAATGGAAAGAAGAAGAAATCCGCGATTGCTGCAATGAGCGGATCACGCGGACATTCCATCCGCGCCAGGGGCGCGAGGCGAGCTCCGGCGAAAAGCTCGACGAAGATTTCTTCGCCGATTATCCGACGATCACCGTGACGATGCCGCGCCGGGGCGACGTCGCTTTCATCGACGCTCGGATGAAACTGAAAATGGATTCGATCGACGGCAAGCTCGATCTCGACGCCTGCTATGTCTATGGCGAAGCGGGCGACGCCGGCGAGGCGGTGATCGGCGTCTTGTCGGGCAGCCGCCTTGTCGCCGGCAATATCGGCTCGGGGCTTGAGATTGACGTTTCGGGCGATGCCGATGTCAAGGTCGGGACGGCCGCGAGCGTCGATGTCGACATCGCCGGGACGGGCGACGTCGTTCTCGGCGACATCGAGGGGATGCTCGATATAACGATCGCCGGTTCGGGCACGGTGCGCGGGACGCGCCTCGACGGGCCCCTGATGGTCCGTATCGCCGGCTCGGGCGCCGTTTCGGTGAAGGAGGGCCGGGCCGACCGCCTGAAGGCGATCATCGACGGTTCGGGCGCGATCTTCTTTGATGGTCTTGCCATACAGCCCGATCTGAAGCTTTACGGTTCGGCGGAAGTCCGTCTCGGCTCGCTTTCGGGCCGGCTCATCCGGGCGGGCGGCGGCGAGGTCTATGTCGCGGGCAAGCTCGTCGAGAGGAAGTAAGCGGTTCCCGTTCTCTCCCCCTCTGCATAAGCAGATTGTTTTCGCTCGGCGGAGCTTTATGCTGCGTCAACGCCGGAAGGGGAGAGCCGCCGTGCGATTCGAACGTAAGACGCTGCCCGATCAGCACTATCTTTATGTCGACCGGGAATGTGGGTTCGACCCGAAATCCATCAGCGAGGCCATGGCTTCCGGTTTCGGCGAAGTATTCGCCGTCGCACAGGCGAAGGGGATCAAGCCGCTCGCCATGCCGATGTCCGTGTACATGGAGATGCCGAACGATAAATTGCGCTTTCGAGCCGGCGTTCTCGTCAGCGCCGATGACGCTGCGAAGGCCGGAGGCGCCGTCAAGGCGGGCGTCATGCCGGCGGGCGACGTTCTCACGACGACACATGTCGGGCCCTATGCGACGCTGAACCGGAGTCACAAAGCCCTGTGGGACTATGCGGAGCGCGAAGGCCTCGCCAAAGCCATGCCCGTTTGGGAAATCTTTGTGGACGACCCGACAAAGACGCCCGAGATCGAACTTCGCACCGAGATTTTCCGAGCGCTCGGCCGCTAGCGAGGCGGCCTGCCACCCGAAGCCGAAGGCGTAGGGTGGCAGGGGCAGAGGGGCTCGAACCCCCGACCTACGGTTTTGGAGACCGTCGCTCTACCAGCTGAGCAATACCCCTAGGGTCGGCTTTCCCATAAGGCGCGGCCGGGACGCATTCAAGGGGAGCGAAGAGCGAGGAGGAATATGCTCGCAGCAACGCCGAACCCAA
>JBFXBB010000322.1:0-3144 GCA_050183685.1 Amphiplicatus sp. | reverse complement strand
ACACCGGAAAAACCGCGATCGCCGTCAGCGCGATGCTCAATCAGAAGGATGAAGGCGTTGTCTGCGTCTATTGCGCGATCGGCCAGCGCGCCTCGGCTGTCGCGCGCGTCATCCATAATCTGAAGGAGGCCGGCGCGCTTCAGCATACGATCGTCGTTGCAGCAGGCGGCGAAGACGCGCCCGGCCTTCAGTTCATCGCGCCTTACGCTGCGACAAGCATGGCTGAATATTTCATGGAGCGCGGGCAGGACGCGCTCATTGTCTATGACGACCTCACCCGGCACGCGCGCGCTTATCGTGAGCTTTCGCTCCTTCTGCGCCGACCGCCGGGGCGCGAAGCTTATCCCGGAGACATATTCTACATTCACTCGCGTCTGCTCGAACGCGCCGCGCATGTGTCTGAGCGACTTGGCGGCGGATCGTTGACGGCGCTGCCGATCATCGAGACCCAGGCCCAGAACATTTCCTCTTATATCCCCACGAATCTTATTTCGATCACCGATGGACAAATTTATTTATCGCCGACTCTTTTTCAGAAAGGCGTGCTGCCCGCGATCGATATCGGTCTTTCCGTGTCGCGAGTCGGGGGCGACGCGCAGCGACGCGCCTACCGCGCCATTGTTCCGGACTTGCGGCTTTACTACGCGCAATTTGAAGAGCTTGAATCGTTTTCCCGTTTCGGCGCGCGGCTTGACGCCGAGACGCGTCAGCGACTGGAGCGAGGCCGCAGAATTAGGGAAATACTAAAGCAGGGCGAACAGGAGAGAATCTCCGCCCCTGAACAGATCGCTGTTCTCGTCGCCGCGACGGCAGGGATTTTCGATGAGGTTGCAATGGAGAAAATGACGGATGCGGAAGCCGCCGTGCGACGAGCCATGATGGAAAGTCTGCCAAAAATTTGTGAAGGCGTCATCGCGGACGGCGCATTCGGCGAAAAGGACAAGGAGACGATCATCGCCGCGGCGCGCCGGGCATTGGAGCAGTCGGGAATTGTCGCTTCGGAGGCCTAGATGAGCGCGCTTGAACAGTTATTGCGGCGGCAGAAGACAGCCCAAGATCTTCAATCCGTCGTCGGCGTCATGAAGTCGCTTTCGGCCGTCGCCGTCCGCCGCTATGAAGCGGTCGCGCGCGCGACGCTCGGCTATCACGCCGCCGTCACGCTCGGCCTTCAGGCTGTTCTTAGGCGAGCGGCTCTTAAGCCGCGGGAGGCCGCGCCTTCGGCGGCTTTTTCTGTCTACGTTATCATCGGTTCGGATCGCGGTCTGTGCGGACGCTTCAATGAAGGCGTCGTCGATCTTGCCGAGGCGCGGCTGACAGCAGAGAAAGCGCGAGGACTTGTTCTGACAGTTGGCGCGCGCGTCGAAGCCCGCCTTCAGGCGCGCGGCTTCGCGTCATCTATGACGACGCCGGTCCCAAGCGCGACGGAAGCAATCGGCGAGACGGTCGAAACGATCCTCATGTGGCTCGACGAACAGCGTGAGAAACATGGAATTGAACGCGTTTGCGTCTTTTACAATCGACGCGCGGGCGACAAGCTCGCAAACGCGCGTGAGGAAACAATCCTGCCAGTGTTTGAGGAGCGTCTCGTCGAACTACGGGATCAAAAATGGCCCTCCAGGAGCTTGCCTACATTTACAGCGCCTGCGGACGATCTGTTCTCAAGGCTCGTTCGCGAGCTTGTCTTTCTCAGCTTTTTTACTGCGATCGGCGAATCCCTGGCGAGCGAACACGCGTCCCGTCTGGCGGCAATGCAGCGCGCCGAACGCCATATCGAAGAGTATCTAACGACCCTCGGCGGCGAAATTCGTGAACAACGTCAAAACTCGATCACCCAACAGCTTCTCGACATCGTCGGGAGCTTCAATGTCATGAAAGAACGGGAGAACGCCATCGCTTCATAGGCGAGGCGGGCGGATGCCCCGCGCGGACCTCTCCGTCTAGCGAAGGCCTCGCCGGCTGGATGAGCAAAGTTACGCTGTCGCGAGGGCCGAAAGCGTCTTTCGGCGGCGACGCGTCCTCTAACTTAAGCAAGCGAGATTGGGCGGGAGCCTTGACGCGCTCGACCGGAGGATGCGCGAGCCATCCCGACGGCGTCTATCTTCCTCCGCCTACGACCCCGGCGGGCGGATGACGGGGACCCGCCTGGCGGGGGCCTCGGCGGGCGTCCTGTTCCCCCTCGATCTCGACTATGACGGGCTCGGCCTAGGCTCGGCGGCGTCGATCGGCGGAGATAGGGGACGCCCTTCCCCCGGCCGAATGCGATCTGTCCCAATGCCTAGTGACAGACACGAGGCCATCCAATAGGCGATAAACTATATGATATGCCGAGGTTTTTAAGTCTGGGGGAACTCGTGAAGGCGCTATCGCTTGCCAGGATCAAGTTTGGATCATATTTGGCGAGGGGTGCGCCGACTTGATTTTGGCGTCGTCAGAACGAATGTTCGTTCAACAAGTTCAACGTCGCGGGCAGGAAACATGGCGTCCGCCGGCGACAGGCTATCGATCGGCAGTCGGATAATTTCGAAAGGGCAAGAGCGATGTCTCGAATAAGGATTCCCCGCGTTCATTTGCATATCGGCTCGGAGCGCCGAACGACCGGAAGCGGCGGGGTTTACGACCATGTCTACCCGGCGACAGGCGAAGTCGACGCGCAGGCGCCGCATGGCGGGGCGAAAGAAATCGACGACGCCGTCGAGGCGGCGCAGGCCGCATTTGAGACATGGCGGCGCTGGCGCCCGGCTGCTCGGCGCGACGTGTTGATGAAATTCGCGAACCTCATCGATGAAAAGAGCGAGCTGATAGCCCAGTACGCCACGATGGATTCGGGCCTTGCGATGTCGGTGACGCCGTTCCATGCGCCCTTCGCGAGGGAGTGGATCGCCTATTATGCGGGCCTTGCCGACAAGATCGAGGGCGAAGTGACCTCGTCCTATGTATCGGACACCGAGTTCGCCTACACCCATAAGGAGCCTTGTGGCGGCGTCGGATTGCTTCTTTCTTGGAACGGGCCTTTTTCCTATCTCTGCATGAAGGCCGGTCCCGCGCTCGCCGCGGGCAACACGTTTGTCTGCAAGCCTTCCGAATACGCGCCTTTCTCGTTGGAACTTTTCATGGATTGCGTGCGCGAAGCCGGCATCCCCGACG
>JBFXBB010000321.1:0-3154 GCA_050183685.1 Amphiplicatus sp. | reverse complement strand
GGCGCGAACCTATGACGCCCTCTGGCGAGCCGTCGGCGACATCTGCAGCCTGTTCACGCCCGAAGAATGCCGGAACTTCTTCAAAGCCCAAAACTATGTTGCAGATTAATTGCTCGACGCGCTAGGCCGCAGGCGCGCCGAACCGGATCTATCGCCTGGCCCGCTAGAGCATGGTCTCCGAAACGCGGGGTCGGGGACCATGCTCTAGATTTTTGTTTTGTCGCGCATTTATTCCGAAAACCGGCTTCCGCTTTTGGGAATAAATGCGCTCTAACCCCGCCGGGCCGGCGAGAAGCGCTTTGAGGCCGTAGGCCGCTCCCGCCGCGACGACGAGGCCGGCAAGCCACAAAGCGGCGAACCAGGCGAGCCTTTCGCCGAGCGGACGCGCGCCGCCGCGCTTAGTGGTAGGAGGCGGCGGCTTTTCCTCGGAAGATCCAGTAGACATAGGCCGTGTATCCCAGAATGACAGGCAAGAGGAAAGCGACGCCGGCCAGCATCAGGCCGAGCGCGTTCTCCGCCGCGGCGGCCTCCCAGATCGTGACGTCGAAGGGAACGACAAGCGGGAAGAGCGAGACAGCGAGCCCGCCATAGCCGCCGGCGAAAATGGCGACGGCGGCGAGATAAGGGCGCAGATGCAGATGCGGCGCGCGCGCCCATGTCCAACAGAAAAAAATCGCCGCGCCCGTGAGCAGGGGCAAGGGCGCCAAGGGGAGGAATTTCTTCCAAGCGACGGCGCTCATCGACACGCCCCAGCGGCGCGTCACCTCGGGATCGAGCGACAGGGTCGCAAGGCTTGCCGCCGCCATCGCCGCCGCGACCGCGACGACGAGCCGCCGCGTCCAGCCCCGCGCGCGCTGTTGCAGCCCGCCTTCGGTCTTGTAGATGAGCCAGGCCGCGCCGAGCAGCCCATAGCCCGCCGCCAGCGACAGCGCGACGAGAAGGCTGAACGGCGTCAGCCAGTCGAAAAGGCCGCCGGCGAAAGCGCCGTCCTCGATTTTGATTCCTTGCAGGAAGCCGCCGAGAACGAAGCCTTGCGCGATCGCCGCGGCGAAGGACCCGCCGGAGAAGGCGGCCGTCCAGAGTTTCTTTCCGTGCCCGGACGGTCCGGCATTGGCGCGGAATTCGAAGGCGACGCCGCGAAAGATGAGCGCCGTCAGCATGATTCCGATCGGCAGATACATCGCCGGCATAATAATGGCGTAGGCGAGCGGAAAAGCCGCCAGAAGCCCGCCGCCGCCGAGGACGAGCCAGGTCTCGTTGCCGTCCCAGACCGGGGCGATCGAGGCGATCATGATCTCGCGCTCTTTCGGGCTCGCCAAAGGAAAGAGAATGCCGACGCCGAGATCGAAGCCGTCGAGCACGACATAGAAAAAGACCGCGGCCGCGATCACAAAGGCCCAGATGAGAGGCAGATCAAGGCTCATGACGTTGCTCCGCAAGGCTTGCATCGCCCGCGTCGGGTCCGAGCGTCGCGCCGGGCGGACGCGGGGTCGTTGTCTTGATCGGCGCGCCTTCGAGATCGGGCCCGCGCGCGATAAGGCGCAGAATGTAAAGGGCGCCCGCCGAAAAGACGATCGCATAGACGATCATGAAAATGACGAGCGAGGCGGCGACGGCGCCGGTTCCGACCGGCGAGACCGCCTCTGCGGTTCTGAGAACGCCGTAGACGACATAGGGCTGGCGGCCGACTTCGGCCGTCGTCCAGCCGGCGAGGACCGCCGCAAAGCCCGATCCGCCCATCAAGACCGCGACGCGGTGAAAGCCCCGCGCGCCGTCGAGCTTGCCTCTCGCCCAGAGGACCGCGCCCCAAAAGCCGACCGCGATCATCGCGAGCCCGAGCCCCACCATGACGCGGAACGCCCAGAAGACGATCGCGACCGGCGGCCGGTCTTGCCGCGCGAAGGCGTCGAGCCCGTCGAGCCGCGCGTCGGCGTCGCCGGCGACGACCCAGCTTCCCAGCCCCGGCGCCGCGATTTCGAAATGGTTCTTTTTCGCCTTTTCGTCGGGCATGCCGAAAAGAACCGTAGGCTGACGAGCGCGCGTCGTCCACCAGCCTTCGATGGCGGCGACCTTCGCCGGCTGATGCGCATGCGCGACGACGCCCGATTGATGCCCGATGAGAAGCTGCGCCGGCGCGAGGATGGCGATCAGGAGCGCCGCCATGCGGCGCATGACGCGCGTCGCCTCGCTGTCCTTGCCCTTGAGCGCGAGCAGGCCCGCCGCCCCGAGGACGGCGAAGCCCGTCGTCAGATAGGCCGCCGTCGTCATATGCGCAAATCGCGCCGGCAAGGACGGGTTGAAAATGACGGCGAGCCAGTCGGTCGCGACATAAAGACCGTCCGGCGTCGTCGCGAAGCCGGCGGGCGTCTGCATCCAGCTGTTCGCCGCGAGAATCCAGAAGGCCGAGACGAGCGTGCCGAGCGCGACGAATAACGTCGCGATGAAATGCAAGAGCGGCCCGACTTTTTCCCAGCCGAACAGCATCACGCCGAGAAACGAGGCTTCGAGGAAAAAGGCGGTCAGGACTTCATAGCCGAGCAGGGGGCCGAGAACGCTTCCCGTCCTTTCGGCGAAGACGGACCAGTTCGTGCCGAACTGATAGCTCATCACGACGCCCGACACGACGCCCATGCCGAAGGCGATGGCGAAAATCTTCACCCAGAACAAATAGAGCGTCTTGTAGACGGGTTTCTTCGTGCGAAGCCATTGCGCTTCGAGCACGGCGAGATAGCTCGCAAGCCCGATCGTGAAGCTCGGGAAGATGATATGGAACGCAATCGTGAACGCGAATTGCAATCGCGAGAGGAGGAGGGCGTCCCATTCCATCGCCAGTTCTCCCGAACCTGACTGGTCCCGGCATTCTAAAGGAGCTTGCCGAGCGCGGCGAGGCGCGCGCCCAGCGACGCATCGCCTCCCCGGCCGCTAGGGGCCGCGCCCGGCCAGTCGACTTCGCGGCGAAAGCCTCTATGGTGCGGCCGATTCCGGACAGAAGGAGATACGCCAATGGCCGATGTCGCCGTCATCGGCGCCCAGTGGGGCGACGAGGGCAAGGGCAAGATCGTCGACTGGCTCTCGGCGCGGGCCGATGTCGTCGTGCGTTTCCAGGGCGGGCACAATGCCGGCCACACCCTCGTCATCGACGGCAAGGTCTATA
>JBFXBB010000320.1:0-3199 GCA_050183685.1 Amphiplicatus sp. | reverse complement strand
CGAACGAGCCCCCTCGGCTATCTCTTCGGCGGCGGCTATTTGAACTCGCTCATCCGCCGCAACTGGCGCACGATCGCCGCGGCGTTCCCGGGGGCGTCGAAGTCTCCGCTATAGCATCCGACGCTAAATTGGAATCACAATTCCAAATCCGCTCATCCCGGCTTTCGCCAGGATGACAGGCGAATTAAATATCCAGTTCATCCCTCACGAAACTCGCATTCTCCTGGATGAACTGGAACCGCGCCTCGGCCTTCTTGCCCATCAGGCGCTCGACGAGGTCGGCCGCGCTTTCGATCTTGTCTTCCGGGATCACGACGCGGGCGAGCGCGCGCGTTTCAGGGTTCATCGTCGTTTCCTTCAATTGCCCCGGCATCATCTCGCCGAGGCCCTTGAAGCGGCCGATCTCGACCTTCGCGCCCGCCTTGAACTCGGCTTTCAAAAGCCGGTCGCGCTCCTCGTCATTCATGGCGTAGACGGATTTTCCCCCCGCGGTCAGGCGATAAAGCGGCGGCTGCGCCAAATAGAGCCGGCCGGCGTCGATCAGGGGCTTCATCTCCTCATGGAAGAAAGTGATGAGGAGCGCCGCGATATGCGCGCCGTCGACATCGGCGTCGGTCATGATGATGATTTTCTCGTAGCGCAGATCTTCAAGGTCGAATTTCGCGCCCAATCCGACGCCGAGCGCCTGCGCGATGTCCTGAATCTCCTGATTGCCCGCGATCTTGTCGCGCCCGGCGCTCGCGACGTTCAATATCTTGCCGCGCAAGGGGAGGATCGCCTGCGTCGCGCGGTTCCTCGCCTGTTTCGCCGAGCCGCCGGCGGAATCGCCCTCGACGAGGAAAATCTCCGTTCCCTGACGGTCCTTCTGGGCGCAGTCGGCGAGCTTGCCGGGAAGGCGGAGCTTCCTTGTCGCGGCCTGGCGGCTGATCTCCTTCTCGCGGCGCCGGCGCTGGCGCTCGTCGGCGCGGTCGATGACCCATTGGAGAAGCGTGTCGGCCTGCTTCGGATGGCTCGCAAGCCAATGGTCGAAAGCAGGACGCACCGCGTTTTCGACAAGACGGGCGGCCTCGGCCGTCGCGAGCTTGTCCTTGGTCTGGCCCTGGAATTCGGGGTTTCGGATGAAGACCGAGAGAAGCGCGCCCGCCGTGCCCATCACATCCTCGGGCGTCACGGTCGCGGCTTTCTTGTTGCCGGCGAGATCGGCATAGCCCTTGAGGCCTTTTGCGAGCGCTGCGCGCAGGCCCTGCTCATGCGTGCCGCCTTCGGGCGTCGGGATCGTATTGCAATAGGAATTGACGAAGCCGTCGGCTTCTCCAAAACCCGCCGCGCCCCAGATGACCGCCCATTCGACGGCGCCGGCGCCCTCGTCCTTGCGCTCGACGCGGCCGGAAAACATCTCATCAACGACGATCGGCTTGCCGCCGGCGAGGCTCGCGAGATAATCCGTGAGCCCCGCTTCGAAATGGAAGACGTCCTCGGGCGGCGTCTCGTCCCTGAGAAGCGAGGGCGCGCATTTCCAGCGGATCTCGACGCCGCCGAAGAGATAGGCTTTCGAGCGCGCCATGCGATAAAGCCGCGCCGGGCGAAAGGCCGCCTTCGCCCCGAAAATTTCCGGATCGGGGTGAAACATCACATGCGTGCCGCGCTTGTTCGGCGCCTCGCCCGCCTTTTCGAGCCGCATGCGCGGCTTTCCTTGCGCGTAGGACTGGCGCCACATCGTGCGGTTCCGGCAGACTTCGACGATGAGATCGTCGGAAAGCGCGTTGACGACGGAGACGCCGACGCCGTGAAGGCCGCCCGATGTCTGATAGGCCTTGCCGTCGAATTTTCCGCCCGAATGCAGGGTCGTCATGATGACTTCGAGGGCGGATTTACCTTTGAACTTCGGATGCGGGTCGATCGGGACGCCGCGGCCGTTGTCGGTCACGGAAAGATAGCCGTCCTCATGCAGTTCGACCTCGATGCGGCTGGCGTGGCCGGCGACTGCCTCGTCCATCGCATTGTCGAGCACCTCGGCGAAGAGATGGTGCATCGCGCGCTCGTCGGTCCCGCCGATATACATGCCGGGGCGCTTCCTGACGGGTTCGAGACCCTCAAGGACCTCGATATCCTTCGCGGTGTAGTCCTCGCCGAAAAGATCGGCGGTGTTTTTCGCTTTGGTCGCGCGCGCCATGACCTGCTCTTTTGCTCTCGCCCATCCCTAAAGGACGGGCGGTTGATTGAGCATTCCCCTGATTCGGGGTCAATCAGGGCTCGGTGAAAAGTTGCGCCGTCGGATCACGCGTAAAGCTTCATGAAGGCGTCGATCGCGGCGGCGACGCGCCGGCGGCGGCGCGACTCGTTTTCGGCCGACTCAACGCCGAGGAGCGCGCCGAGATGCTCGTTGCCCTTGATCATGCCGAGAAGCTGCGAGGCGGCGAGGGCGGGGTCGTCGACCTTGAGAAGGCCGCGCCGTGACGCCTCCGCGATATAGTCGGCGAGGCGGCGGCTGACATAGTCGGGCCCGACCTCGTAATAGCGCTGCGCGAGGTCGGGAAATTTCGCCGCCTCCGAGATGATGAGCCGGGCGAGCTTGACCCGCTTCGGTTCGAGCATCATGCGGTGATAGCGCTCGCCGATCGTCGTCAATATCGTGCGTATGGAGCGATCGCCGTCCGTCGCGAAGAGGGGCGCCAGAAATTCTTCGGCGCCGGCGCGAATGACGTCGGCGAAGAGATCTTCCTTCGATTTGAAGCGCGCATAGATCGTCTGCTTGACGACGCCCGCCCGCTCGGCGATTTCGTCGATGCTCGCCGCATAGCCTTTTTCCAGAAAAGCCGCGCGCGCCGCTTCGAAGATCGCTTCTTCCTTGGCGGGGTCCGGCTTTCGCCCGCGCGGCGCGGCGGGGCGGGCGGCGGTCTTCTCGGCGGGACGGGTCATATCAGCGCGCTCCTGTCGCCGGCGCCGGATTTCGTTTGACGAAAATCAGCAACAGCGCCGAGGCGACGCTCACCCACAAGACGATCTGCAAGACGTCGCCGAAGGCGAGGACGGCCGCCTCGCGCTGCACGATGAGGCCCATCGCCTTCATCGCGGCGCGGTCGGGATCGGCCGCGCCGCCCGCCTCGAAGGCGCCGGCGAGCGCGCCGAGGGTTTCTATGGCCGGGACCCGGCCCCATTCAAGGCGGTCGAGCAGCATGCGGGCGTGAAAGGCCGTGCG
>JBFXBB010000319.1:0-3228 GCA_050183685.1 Amphiplicatus sp. | reverse complement strand
AGTCTCGCGGCCGGCCCGTCAGGGAGAACCTTCATGGCCAAGTCGAACTCGATCCCGAAGCTGACGTTGCGCGCGTCACGCGACATTCCCTTCGACAAGCTCGTTCTGTCTCAGGCGAATGTCCGCCAGGTCAAAGCGGGCGTCTCGATCGAGGAGCTCGCCGAGGACATCGCG
The DNA here is from genome assembly GCA_050183685.1 of Amphiplicatus sp. Classification (GTDB taxonomy): domain Bacteria; phylum Pseudomonadota; class Alphaproteobacteria; order Caulobacterales; family Parvularculaceae; genus Amphiplicatus. The sequence goes on along the minus strand of JBFXBB010000319.1, from coordinate 3,054 downwards.
CGGCGGACGCTCCTCCAGAGCCTCACCGTCCGCGCGGTCCTCGATGAGACCGGCGCCGAAACCGGAGTCTACGAAGTTCCCGCCGGCGGGCGGCGCTATCGCGCTCTCGAATTGCTCGTCAAGCAGAAACGTCTTGCGCTGACGGCGCCGATCCCTTGCGTCATCCGCACAGAAGGCCTCGCCGAGGAGGACAGCCTCGCTGAAAACATCCAGCGCGCGCCGCTCCACCCGCTCGATCAGTTCCGCGCCTTCAAGACTTTGCGCGAGAAAAGCAAAAGCGAGGAGGAGATCGCCGCGGCCTTCTTCGTTTCGCCGACGATCGTGAAGCAGCGCCTCAAACTCGCAAGCGTCGCGCCCGAGCTCCAGGATCTCTATGCCGAGGACGGTCTTACCCTCGACCAGCTGATGGCGTTCACGGTCAATCCCGATCATCAGCGCCAGATCGACGTCTGGACCGCGCTCAGGAACGGCTACAATCGCGATCCCTATCATATCCGCCGCATGCTGACCGAAGGCGCCGTGCGCGCCGGCGACAAGCGCGCGCGGTTTATCGGGACGGGCGCCTATGAGGCCGCTGGCGGCGTCGTGCTCAAGGATCTTTTCGCCGAGGCCGACGAAGGCTGGCTGCAGGATGCGGGGCTCTTGAACCGTCTCGTCGCCGAGAAACTCGACGCGAGCGCCGCGGAGCTCCGCGCCGAGGGCTGGAAATGGGTCGAGGCGGCGGTCGACTTTCCCTACGGCCACACTTTCGACCTCCGCCGGATCGAGGGCGATCGCGCGCCTCTGACCGAAGAAGAGCGGCAAGCCTATGACGCCGCGAGGGCCGAACACGCCGCGCTCGAAGACCAGCACGGCGGCGCCGAGGACCTTCCCGAGGAAGTCGACCAGCGTCTCGCCGAGCTTGAAGCGATCATCGAGGCGATCGACGAGCGCCCGTTTAAGTTCCCGCCCGAAGAAATCGCGCGCGCCGGCGTCTTTGTCAGCCTCGATCCTTCGGGACGATTGCGGATCGAGCGCGGCTTCGTGAAGCCGGAAGACGAGCCGCCGGTTGAAGAGGCGGCGTCGGCGGAATTCGGCGACCCGGTGTTTGAAAACGGCGTCAATGATGACGCCGCGACTATGGATGAGGCGGGCGCCGGCGATGACGACGTTGAGGACGAGAATGCTTCTCGTCCGATCCCGGACCGTCTCATGATCGAACTCACGGAATGGCGCACGCTCGCCTTGCGCGACGCTATGGCGAACCATCCGGAGGTCGCGTTTCTCTCGGCGCTCCATGCGCTTTGCCTTGATCTCTTCTACGCGCCGGGCGCGGCGCGCTGCGCGTCGATCATCGCGCGCCAATCGCCCCTGAGGAGCGGCGCGACGGGTCTCGCCGATTGCGCCGCCGCCCGATCGATCGAGGCGCGCCATAGCGCCTTCGGCGACAATCTCCCCGGCCGGCCGGAGGAATTGCGGGCGACGCTGAGGTCGATGACGGTCGCCGAGCGCCAAGCGCTCCTCGCCCATTGCGTCGGCCTCAGCCTCGACGCCGTCTATAAGCCCTATGACCGGCGGAGCGACGCGATGCGCGAGGCCGATGTCCTCGCGAGCGAACTTGCGCTTGATCTTCGCGCCGCCGGCTGGACGCCGACGGCGGAGGGGTATTTCGGGCGGATCGCCAAGGCGCAGATCCTCGCCGCCGTCCGCGAAGCGAAAGGCGATGAGGCCGCCGAACGCCTCGCCGGCCTCAAGAAGCCGGACATGGCGGCCGCGGCGGAGGAGCTGCTGGCGGAGTCCGCATGGCTGCCGGAAGCGGTGCGCACCGCAAGCCGCTTAACGCAGGCGGAGGGCGGCGAGCCGTCTCCAGGCGACGATCCGTTCACGGATGAATATTCCGGCGCGCCGGCCGCATCCGGCGACGTTCCGGCGTCGCCGGCGATCGCCGCCGAGTAAGCGTCCTTCGCGCCGTCACTCGAGGCCCGCCGATGAGGCGGGCCTTTTTCCTGGGGAACAGCCGATGCGGGAAAGCAGCAAAGTCATCGCGCGCCGCCTCGCCGCGCGCGCGCCGGAGGTTTGCCGGCGTTATCTGCCGAAGGGCAAGCGCGTCGGCGGCTACTGGATCGCCGGCGATGTCCGCGGCGCGAAAGGCCGCAGCCTCTATGTGCGGCTCGCCGGACCTCTCTCCGGCAAAGGCGCCGCCGGCAAATGGAGCGACGCCGCGACCGGCGAACACGGCGATCTTCTCGACATCATCGCGTCGACCTGCCGGCTTTCCGATCATCGCGACGTTCTCGACGAAGCGAGGCGGTTCCTGAGCCTCACAAGCTTCGGGCGAACGGATGACGTCAACGATGAGCGCCCGCCGTCGCCCGCGGCGGCTCGACGTCTCTTCGCCGCGTCAAAGCCGATAGCCGGCACGCTCGCGGAAGCCTATCTCAGGGGCCGCGGCGTCAACAATGTCTCCGGCCTCGACGCGCTCCGCTTTCATCCGCGCTGCTTCTATCGACCTGATCGAGACTCGCCGCGCGAGCAATGGCCGGCGTTGATCGCCGCCGTCACCAACGGCGCGGGCAATCTCACCGGCGTCCAGCGCACCTTTCTTGCGCGCGACGGGTCCGGCAAGGCGCCGCTGCCGGCGCCGCGCAAGGCGATCGGCGCGCTCGCCGGAAACGCGGTGCGCTTCGGCGAGGCCGGCGAGGTCATGATCGTCGGCGAGGGGATCGAAACCGTGCTGTCGCTGCGATGCCTGACGCCGTCGACGCCGTTGGCCGCCGCGCTGTCGGCGCAACACTTAAACGCGTTTCGCATTCCCCCGAAACTGAAGCGCCTCTATATCGCCGCCGATCGCGACGACGCCGGAATGCGCGCCGCGGAGCTGCTGCGCCGACGCGCCGATGATGAAGGCGTTAACGCGACGATCCTCCTGCCGGCGCGCAATGACTTCAATGACGACCTTGCGCATTCGGCGCGCGCCGCCCTGATTGCGTCTCTGCGTCGGCAGCTCGCGCCGCTGGACCGCGAAGCGCTTCATCGCGCGCGCTGAGCGGCGAACGCCGGGAAGGAATGGCGCCG
>JBFXBB010000318.1:0-3257 GCA_050183685.1 Amphiplicatus sp. | reverse complement strand
GGGGCCGCGCGCGATGCCGCGGCGCGACCGCGCTCGCCGCGAGGACGAGAAAGGAAAGCCAGGCCATCAGCGCCGGCGTCGCATAGCGGCTCGACGCCGCCTGATCGAGGCCGAAGGCGAGGCGCCCGCCCGCCGTCGCGAGCGCCGTCGCGCCGACATAGGCGATGAAGCCAAGAAGCGCGACGCGGCTCGTCGAGGCGAGCGGCCTTGCAAGTTCGCGCCAGAAAAACAGCGCCGAGCCGGCGATGAGCAAGAGCGAAAGCGCGGCGGCCGGCGCCTTGCCGAGGCTTTCGAAGGCGTTGATGAAAGGCGAGCCGAGATAAACGAGCGCATAGGCGACGACAGCGAGCGGCTCGTGAAAGAGGGAGTTTAAGAATGTTCCGTGTCCGGCTGGAGATCTATAGTCGTGGAAATAGGCGAAGAGAACGAGCGCCGCGAGTAGGACGAGAATCGCGATGCGCCGCCCTCGCGCTTTCATCATGATCGCCTGCGCGGCCATCAGCGGAAGCGCCAGAACGCCGTTGCCGAGCGCGCAGGCCGCAAGCGCGCCCGAAGCGCAGGCGAGCGCGAAAAGTCCTGTCGAGGGCTTTTCCTCTCTCGACGCGCGTGTCGCGCGGTGGAGGAGAAGAAAAGCGAGCAAGGCGAGCGACTGACCGAGAAAGAACTGACTCTGAAAGGCCCAGGAGAGGTTTTCCTGCTGCGTCCAGGAAAAGGAGAGCGCGAGGCAGACGAAGGCGAGCGCCGCTCCGGCCGGCCCTGCTTGCGTCCCGACCTCGTCGCGTATGAAGGCGCGAAAGAGGCCGGCGGAAAGCAAGGCGAAGGCCAGATTGACGGCGAGGAGAAAGGCGCCCCGTCCGCCGAACCATTCGAGATCGACGAAGAACAAGAGCCTCGACAGGAAGATGCGGTGCTCATTGTGCTGAGCGAACCACAGGCCGGCCTCGCCATCCTTCAGGCGCTCATAAAAGCCGATATAGCCGTCCCACATATCCCAGAACGGAACCGGCGTATGGCCGCGCCAGACGCCGGCGGCGGCGAGCGCGACGAAGAGGAGCGCAAGGCCCGCGATCAGTCCGCTGAGCGCCTTGATCATGGCGATGTCCTCTAGCTTGCTCCGAAGGCCGATACAAAGGAAAAGCGCGGCCTGTTCGCGCCCGCCGCGGGCGGCGTTGGAGCGAGGGCTCGTTACGGCTGGACCGCCTTTGGAGGCGCTGTTAGAACCGGACGCCGTCCCGCCTTCATCCGACTTGGGAGGAGAGGGCGGAAGGGAGTTTTAGGCGTATGGACGGCGTAATCGGCGATCTTGCGGCGACTGTCACGAGGTGGCGGCTCTGGTGGCTCCTCGGCATGCAGGACATCCGCATGCGCTATCGCCGCTCGGCGATCGGTCCGTTCTGGATCAGCATCAGCATGGCCGCGACGGTTTTCGGCATCGGCCTTCTTTACAGCCAGATATTCGCCCTCGAATTCAAGCAGTATCTCTCCTATCTCGGCGCCGGCTTTCTGGTCTGGGGCTTCATCTCCATGAACACGACCGAAGCCGGGGGCGTGCTGATCGAGGCGGAAAATCATCTGCGCTCCGCGAGGATATCGCCGAGCATTTTTGCAGCGCAGATGGTCCATCGCAATCTCATCGTGTTCGTTCATAATCTCGTTGTCATCGCGATCCTTCTTGTCTATTGCGGCGTGTCGCCGACGCCGGCCCTATTGGCGGCGCCCGTCGGCGTGCTCATTCTGTCCGCGCTCGGTTTTTTCACCGCGCTCACGCTCGGCCCGATCTGCCTTCGCTACCGCGACCTCATTCAGATCGTCATGAATTTCGTTCAGATCACGTTCTTCCTGACGCCTATCTTGTGGATGCCGTCGCAAGGGCGAATCGACCCTCTCTGGGTCAAGCTCAACCCCTTCTATCATCTTGTTGAAATTGTGCGGCAACCCATTCTCGGCGCCTATCCGAGCCTGGAGAATTGGGCGTATTCGCTGGGCGCGCTCGTCGTCGTCGCGATGACGGCGCTCTTTTCCCTTGCGCTGAGCCGGCGTAAAATCTTCGTATGGCTGTGATTGGGCGAATTCCGAAATGACCCGCGTCGAGCTTGCCAATGTCACCTTCGATTATCCTCTCTTCGAGGTGACGCAGCGGTCTTTGAAAGTGACCCTGATGAATTATTTTCGCGGGGAAGGGGGCAAGGGGCCCCATGTCCGCGCGGTGCGCGACGTTTCCTTCACGCTGGAGGACGGCGAGCGGCTCGGTCTTGTCGGCGCGAACGGATCGGGCAAATCGACCCTGCTGCGCCTCATTGGCGGGCTCGCCCATCCGACGGCGGGCTCGGTCCGCACCGAAGGCCGCGTCGTTTCGTTGATCGACAAGGGGCTGGGCGTCAACCAGGAATTTGCGGGCTCGGAGAATATCGAGCTTCCGCTGCGCTTTCTCGGGGCGACGACGGAGGAAATCCGAGCCGCGCGGCAGGACGTGCGCGATTTCGCCGATCTTGGACCTTTCTTCGACCTGCCCGTCCGCCGCTATTCGGAAGGCATGAAGGCGCGTTTGTCCTTTGCGCTGTCGACCGCGGTTCACGCCGACGTTCTCATTCTCGACGAGTGGCTGTCGGCGGGCGACGCGCAATTCGTGCAGCGCGCCGAAGCGCGGCTCAACGCCTATCTGGAGCAGATCAAGGTCGTGGTTCTCGCCAGCCACTCGCTTGAGCTGCTGCGGTCGGTGTGCAGCCGCGTCGCCTGGATGGACAAAGGCAAGCTGGTCGAAATCGGCGAGCCCGATCGCGTCATCGACCATTATCTTGAAGCCTATGCCGAAGCAAAGCCCGGCCTCGCCGCCGAATAGCCGCCGTCTCCCGCGATTGAACTTTGAGACCGCCTGCAGCAAGATGCCCGCATCGGCTTTTAGGGGGTTTTATGAATGACGGCTCGTTTTTGCCGCGCTTGACGCGACGGCGGACGCTTGCCGGCCTTGCCGCCTCGCCGCTCGTCGCGGCCTGCGCGCGCAGCGGGAAGTCAGATAAGCCGCCCAATATTCTCTTTCTGCTCGCGGACGATTTGCGCTGGGACGCGCTCGGCGTGACGGGCAACAAGATCGTGCAAACCCCGACGATCGATGCGCTCGGCGCGCGGGGGGCTGTATTTAGCCGCGCTTATGTGACGACGTCGATTTGTCCGACGAGCCGGGCGAGCATATTCACCGGCCAGTATGCGCGCCGACACGGCATCTGGGATTTCACGAGCGTGTTGACCTCGGAGCAGTT
>JBFXBB010000317.1:0-3269 GCA_050183685.1 Amphiplicatus sp. | reverse complement strand
AAAAGCGTTCGAGTTTTTCAATCTCGTGTTCAATTCGCGAACGAATCGCGTCGGACGGCGCAAAGCCTTCAAAGGAAATATGAGGCGTGACTTCCAAGTCGTATGGCTCCCTAGGATCGTCCGATAAGTACATAAGCAACCGATGCATCGACTTGATTTAGGTCAACGCAGGAAAGCTGACGAACCGAGCGCCAAGGGCCATTTCTATAGGCGTCTGGGACTTGATTTTCGTCAATGCGGGCAATCCGAGCCGTTTCAAAGATAGCAGCGGTTATGGGCCAATAAAGGGAGAAAGACCATGCGGAGCGATGAAGAGATCCGTGACGATATCCTCGCGGAGATCGATTGGGATCCAAGAATTGAATCGACAGATGTGGGCGTCACCGTAAAAGATGGCGCCGTCAGCCTGATGGGAACGGTGAACACTTACGCCGAAAAGATTGCGGCCGAAGAAGCCGCCAAGCGCGTGAAGGGCGTCCGCGCGATCGCCGAAGAAATCAAAGTGAAGCTGCCTTCGAGCGACAAGACGACGGACGAGGAAATCGCCAAGCGGATTGCTCATATCCTTCAATGGAATACGAGCATTCCCGGCGACGACATAAAGGCGGAAGTGCGCAGTGGTTTCGTCACGTTGACGGGCGACGTCGACTGGAACTATCAGCGTGAATACGCCAAGACTCTTGTCTCGGGTGTCCGCGGCGTTTCAGCGGTCAGCAATATGATCAAAGTCAAGACTCGTGTCCTTGCAGGTGACGTGACCCGCGAGATCACGCGCGCGCTGCATCGCAATGCTGATGTTGAGGCTTCGAAGGTCAAGTTCGACGTTGCGGGCGGCAGGGTGACGCTTCGGGGCGACGTCAAGGCATGGTACGAGCGCAAGCTCGTCGAGGATGCTGTTTGGGCGGCCCCGGGCGTGACCGATGTCGTCGACAATCTGCGCGTCGCCTAGTGAAAGCGATCCGTCCATGATCGGTGATCGTGGGCGGATCATCAGACGAAACGCGCTCAAGGCATGTTTGGCGGCAGGCGAACGCCGCACGATGCCCTTTGCTTGGTATTTGCAATGAACGAGGCCCTTGATGTCGCGATCGGAACGCTCGGTCTGCCGGGCTTCCTGGCGACGCCATTGCAAGCGCGGGGTCTCATCATTTTCGCTCATGGCAGCGGGTCAAGCCGGCTCAGTCCTCGTAATGCTTATGCCGCCGAACGCCTGCAAGAGCGCGGTTTTGCAACTTTGTTGTTCGATCTCTTAACAGAAAAAGAAGGCGTCGATCGCCGAAATGTGTTCGATATTGGACTTCTCGGACGGAGAGTCTGCGAGGCGATCGAATGGGCCCGCAAAGAGGAGAGGACAGCGAAGAGCGCAATCGGCCTTTTCGGCGCGAGCACGGGAGCGGCGGCGGCGATTGTCGCGGCGGCCATGCGGCCGTGCGACGTCGCGGCCGTCGTGTCGCGAGGCGGGCGTCCCGATCTTGCCGGCGACGCGCTCGCCCGGCTCGCCGCGCCGACCCTGCTGATCGTCGGCGGCGAAGACCGAGACGTCATCACGCTTAACAGACAGGCGCAGAGACTGATGCGCTGCGAGTCCGAGCTGACAATCATTCCGGGCGCGAGCCATCTTTTCGAGGAGCCGGGCGCGCTCGATCTTGCGCTCGCAGCGGCAGGCGACTGGTTTCTTGCTCATGTCAGAGGAGCGCGCGCATGATCGCATTGCCATTTTCGGATCGGGATGCGGCCGGACGTCTCCTCGCCGCCGAAATCGAAAAGCGCAAGCCGCCATCGCCGGTCGTTTATGCGCTCCCTCGCGGGGGCGTTCCCGTGGCGGCCCCGATCGCGGAGGCCCTCGGCGCGCCGCTTGACCTGCTTTTTGTGCGCAAGATCGGCGTTCCTGGATATGAAGAGCTCGCAGCCGGCTCGATCATCGACGGCGAGCGCCCGGACATTGTCATTAATGAGGAAATTGTTCACGGGCTGCGTCTCTCCGAGGCTGATATTGAAGCCGCGGCCCGTCGCGGGCTTCGGGAAATCGACCGCCGGCGCGCGCTCTATCAGCCGGGCAGGACGCCGCAGATGGCGAAAGACCGGACGGCGATCCTCGTCGATGACGGGATCGCGACCGGCGCGAGCATGCGCGCCGCCATCGAAGCGGTCCGCCGCCGCGCGCCGCGAAGCGTCATGGTCGCGGTTCCAGTGGCGTCTCGCGAGACCGCACAAGACTTCGCGACGCTCGTCGATGATTTCGTGTGTCTTGCGACGCCGCCGAACTTTCGCGCCGTCGGCCTCTATTATCGCGATTTCCATCAAGTCACGGATGAAGAAGTGATCACGCTTCTGCGACTCGCTGAAAAGAGCGAGAGCGTAGGGGACGAACGGCGCCCGACGGGAGCAAACCCCGCATGAGCACGCTCTATGGAACCGCTGAAGAACGTCTCACCGAGCTCGTTCGGTCGAAAGCAGAAGCGCTGCCTGGGCTCGACCACAAAGACTCTTTCGCCTCCTTCTTCGATCGTTTCGCAGATGCGCGCGTCGTTCTTCTCGGCGAGGCGACGCATGGGACATCCGAGTTTTACCGCGCCCGCGCCGCCATCACGCAGCGTCTTGTCGAAAAGCACGGTTTTCGCATTCTGGCGATCGAGGGCGACTGGCCGGATGCGGCCGAGCTTGACCGCTATGCGCGCGAGCATGGCCGCTGGGGCGAGCGGAGCGCCTTCGTCAATTTTCCGCGCTGGATGTGGCGCAACGCCGAGTTCGCCGCGCTTTTGCGCGGGCTTCGTCGATGGAACGAGGCGCGGGAGCATGAGGATCGTGTCGAAGTGCGCGGCCTCGATGTTTACAGCCTGCACCGCTCCGTCGACGAAGTGCTGCATTATCTGGACCGGGTCGACCCCGCGGCGGCGCGCAGAGCGCGCCGGCGTTACGGCTGCATCAGCCCATATCTTGAGGAGCCGCAGCGCTACGGCGCGATTGCGATGCGCACAGGCGAGAACTGTGAAGACGAGGTCGTCGAGCAGCTTGTCGCGATCCTGGAGGAGCGCCTTCGCTATGCGCACGCGGATGGCGAAGCCTATTTCGACGCCGAACAGAATGCGAGAGTCGTTTGCGCGGCCGAAAGTTATTACCGGGCGATGTATCAAGGCTCTGTCGCGAGCTGGAACTTGCGCGACAGCCACATGTTCGACACGCTGGCGCGGCTCCTTGATTTGCGGGGGCCGGACTCCAAGGCGATCGTATGGGCACACAATTCGCATATCGGCGACGCGGGCGCCACG
>JBFXBB010000316.1:0-3282 GCA_050183685.1 Amphiplicatus sp. | reverse complement strand
GACTATCGAGAGGAACGCGGCCGCGATTCTTGCGGCCAATGAGAGGGATCTCGCCGCCGCGAAAGAAAACGGGCTGGGGCCCGCCATGATCGACCGGCTCGCTCTCGATGAGCGCCGCCTTGCGGGCGTCGCGCAGGCCGCGCGCGACGTCGCCGCCCTTCCCGATCCCGTCGGCGAGCGGATTTCGTCATGGACGCGGCCGAACGGGCTCGTCATCGAGCGCGTCAGGACGCCGATCGGCGTCATCGCCATCATCTATGAGAGCCGCCCGAATGTGACGATCGACGCGGCGGCGCTCTGCGTCAAATCCGGCAATGCGGTCATTCTCCGCGGCGGATCGGAGGCGCTCGAAACCTCGATGGCGCTGCATCGCGCTTTCGCCGAGGCGTTGCGGGAGAACGGGCTCAGCGAGGACGTCGCTCAGCTTGTCCCGACGCGCGACCGCGCGGCGGTCGGCGCGATCCTTTCGGGGCTCGACGGCGCGGTCGATCTCATCATCCCGCGCGGCGGCAAATCGCTTGTCGACCGGGTTTTGAAAGAAGCGCGCGCGCCCGTCCTCGGCCATCTTGAAGGGGTCTGTCATGTCTATGTCGACCGGGACGCGGATGTCGAAAAGGCCGTCGCGATCGCGGTGAACGCCAAAATGCGCCGCACGGGCGTCTGCGGCGCCGCCGAGACGCTGCTGGTCGACCGCGCCGCGCTCGCGCAGCTCTGGCCGCCTCTCGCCAAGGCGCTGCGCGAGGCCGGCTGCCGCATCAAGGCGGATGCGGCGATCCGAAAGATCGATCCGCTTACGGAACATGCAGAGGAAGAGGATTTGCGCACGGAATATCTCGATGCGGTCATTTCCGCCGCCGCGGTCGACGGCGTCGACGGCGCCGCGGCGCATATTGCGCGGTACGGGACCTCGCACACCGAATCGATCGTGACCGAGAACGCCGAGACCGCCGAGAAATTCCTTTCTGGCGTCGACAGCGCGATCGTCATGCATAACGCCTCGACGCAATTCGCCGATGGCGGCGAATTTGGTCTCGGCGCCGAGATCGGCATCGCGACCGGGAGGCTGCACGCGCGGGGACCCGTCGGCGCGCGCGAGCTGACGACCTATAAGAACGTCGTCCGCGGCGACGGGCAGATCCGGCCGTGAGCGGGGCGAAGGCCGAAATCGACCGCCTGCTTGCGATCATGGCGCGGCTGCGCTCGCCGGAGGACGGCTGTCCGTGGGATGTCGAGCAGACCTTCCGCACCATCGCGCCCTATACGATCGAGGAAGCCTATGAAGTCGCCGATGCGGTCGAGCGCGGCGACATGGCGGATCTGAAAGACGAACTCGGCGACCTCCTCTTTCAGGTCGTCTTCCATGCGCGCATGGCCGAAGAGCGCGGCGCCTTCGCCTTCGCCGATGTCGCCAAGGCGGTCTCGGACAAGATGGAGCGGCGCCACCCGCATGTTTTCGGGAAGGCCGATTATCGCACCGCCGAGGAGCAGACGCGCGCCTGGGAAGCGCAAAAGGCCGAAGAGCGCGCCGCGAAGGGCGCGGCGAGCCTTCTCGGCGACGTGCCGGTCGGCCTGCCCGGCCTCGCCCGGGCGGTGAAGCTGCAAAAACGCGCGGCGCGCGTCGGCTTTGACTGGACATCGGCGGAATCGGTCCTCGCCAAGATCGCCGAAGAAGCCGGCGAACTCGTCGGCGCGGTTCGTTCCGGCGCGCGCGACGCCGTGGAAGACGAGTTTGGCGATCTTCTCTTCGTGCTCGCCAATCTCTCGCGCCATCTCGATGTCGATCCTGAAGCGGCGCTGCGTCGGTCCAACGAAAAATTCCGCCGGCGTTTTCGCCATATCGAGCATCGCCTCGCCGAAGCCGGCAGGGATATCGGCGCGGCGAGTCTTGAAGAGATGGAGGAATTGTGGACGGAGGCGAAAATCTTGGAGCGCGGCGCCTAACGGATGCGGCGTCCGCCATAGCCGCCGACCGGGCGCAGCGGCTTTTGCAGGACCCAGTAGATCGGCAAAAAGGCGAAGGCGATGACGGCTTTCACCGCATAGTCGGCGACCATCCAGCTGAACCACGGCGCCGAGGACGTCCAATAGGCGGTCGGAAAATAGACAAGCGAATGCGCCGCAAAACCGATCAGCGCGGCGAGGATCGGCGCGCGCCACCACTGGCCGGCGCCGCGGACGACGTCATAGACGCCGACAGCGACATATTCGCCGATCATCGCGCTCGCGACGAAGGCGACGACGAAGCGCACGCTCGGGAAGTCGGCGGCGTCGAGCGTCGGCGCAAGATACGAGAGTTCGGCGAAGCTCGCGACCGCGGCAAGGCCCCAGGCCGCCGTGATCGCGCGCGAAGCCTCGTCGCCGCCGAAGCGCCGCGCAAAGAGGATCGTCAGGGGCGCGCCGAGCGCGATGATGAGGCCGCCGACCGAGAGCCAATAGCTCGGCTTCAATGCTTCCATGTCGAATTGCTGATCGAAGCGCCGCACCGGCATGTCGACGGTCAGAAACGAGAAGAGGAGCACCGGCGCGAGCAGCGCCGCGAGCGCCGTCATCCGCAGGATCGCCGCGGCGAACGAGGCGAGTTCGCGCCCGAGACGTTCGGCCGGCGTTTCCCTGACTGGACGGCGCTGCTCGACCGCGACCGCGACTTCCATGATCTCTCCGCCCTCGCGCGCGGCCCGGCTCGCCCGGCGCGCTGTGCAGGACGGCTCGGGACCCGCTTTCTAGGAAGCTTTGGCGAGTTCGCGCTTCACTTTCAAGGCCGTCGGCGAGAGAACTTCGTCCTTCGATTTCGCCAGAAAAGCGTCAAGGCCGCCGGCATGGTCGACCGAGCGCAGCGCCGCCGCCGTGACGCGGAATTTAAAAGGCCGGCCGAGCCTGTCGCTGTACAAGGTGACATTGCACAGATTCGGCAGAAAGCGCCGTTTCGTCTTGTTGTTGGCGTGAGAGACATTGTGCCCGGTGATCGGGCCTGTCCCCGTCAATTCGCAGCGGCGCGCCATCGGTCTTGCCTTCTGAACGGTCGGATTTAAGAGCGCGAGCCTATAAGCGAGGGCCCGCGGGGCGTCAAGGCGAGGGTTTGCAGCCGCGGCCGAGGCCCCTTATCTCTCGGGAAGAGCGCCCCGGAAAGACGAGTTTTGCCCGATTTTCCCGAATATGGCCGCGCGCCGGAGCCTGTCGCGGTGCTTGGACCGACGAATACGGGCAAGACCCATTACGCGATCGAGCGAATGCTCGCTTATGGGTCGGGCATGATCGGCCTGCCGCTCCGGCTTCTCGCCCGCG
>JBFXBB010000315.1:0-3290 GCA_050183685.1 Amphiplicatus sp. | reverse complement strand
TTCGACGGCACGAAAACCTACATCGCTACGGAAGATTTGAAGGTCGCGGTGAACGCGGCCGTCACCCTCGAACGCCCTCTCCTCGTCAAGGGCGAACCGGGCACGGGCAAGACCGTGCTCGCGATGGAAGTCGCAAAGGCGCTCGGCGCGGCGCTCATCGAATGGCACGTCAAATCGACGACCAGGGCGCATCAGGGCCTTTATGAGTATGACGCCGTCGCCCGTCTGCGCGACGGCCAGCTTGGCGACGAGCGCGCCCGCGACGTGCGCAATTATATCAAGCGCGGCAAGCTGTGGGACGCCTTCGTTGCGCCCGAGCGGCCGGTCTTGCTCATCGACGAGATCGACAAGGCCGATATCGAATTTCCAAACGACCTCCTCCAGGAGCTCGACCGCATGGAATTCGACGTCTACGAAACCCAGGAACGCATCAAGGCGGTGCGGCGTCCCATCGTCATCATCACCTCGAACAATGAAAAGGAGCTGCCCGACGCCTTCCTGCGCCGCTGCTTCTTCCACTATATCAAATTCCCGAGCGCCGAGACGATGGCGGAGATCGTCGAGACTCACTACCCCGGCATTAAGAAACGACTAGTCGGCGACGCGTTAAAGCTTTTCTATGAGATCCGCGACGTCCCGGGCCTCAAGAAAAAACCTTCGACCTCTGAGCTTCTCGACTGGCTGAAGCTTCTGATGGCGGAGGAAATGCCCGAAGAAATCCTGCGCGAGCGCGACCCGAGGAAGCTCATTCCCCCGCTGCATGGCGCGCTTTTGAAGAACGAACAAGATGTTCACCTCTTCGAGCGGCTCGCCTTCCTCGCGCGCCGTGACGGCGCCGCGCATTCATGACCGAACGCCTCATCGAGGCCAATGCGCTGAAGCATTTCCTACGTGACGACGGTCCGAAAGACGCGCCCGCCGCAATTCTTCTTCACGGCTTTCCGGATACGGCCGATCTGTGGCGCGGCGTGACGCCGGATCTCGTCGCGGGCGGCTTTCGCGTCATTGCGCCCGATCTTCGCGGTTTCGGGCGGACCGACATTCCTGCATCGCTCAAGGACTACGCAATCCTCGAAGGGGCGGCGCCCGACATTATCGCGATCGTCGACGCGCTTGGTCTTGGGACGCCGCATCTCGTCGGACATGATTTCGGCGCGGCCGTCGCCTGGGCGCTCGCCATCGCCCATCCCGACCGCTTTTCGAGCCTCGCCGCCCTCTCCCTAGGCCATCCGCGCGCGTTTCTTAAAGCAGGCTGGGGACAAAGGCGGCGAAGCTGGTATATCGGTCTTCATCACTTGCGCGGACTCGCCGAATGGGCCTACCGCGCCGACGACTGGCGCCTGCTTCGCGGCTTGTTTCCGGAAGCAGAGGCCGAAGCGCGGATCGCAATGCTGGAGCGCCCGGGCCGCCTTGCCGCCGCGCTCAAATGGTACCGGGCGAATACTAAAATCCGCTATCTCTTCATTGACCCGCCGCTCGCGCCGCGCGAGAACGAGATCGTCCGTATTCCAACGATGGGGATCTGGAGCGCGGGCGATAAATATCTCGGCTATCGGCAAATGGCGACGTCCGAAGCCTATGTCGAGGCGCCCTGGCGCTTTGAGGAGATCGAGGAGGCCGGCCATTGGATCATGCGCGATGCGCCGGCTCGCCTGACGGACCTTCTCCTAAGCCATTGGCGCGCCCATTAGAGCGTGCGGCGGCAAATCCGAGTCGGAACATGCGGCCCATCCTTCGTGACGCGGGCTGCGCCCGCTCCTCAGGATGAGGCTGCACATATTACAACAAAGGAAAGCCTCATCCTGAGGAGCGGCCCACAAGGGCCGCGTCACGAAGGATGCGCCACGGGCGCGCGGATCGAGATTTATCGCCCGCCGCGTTAACCACGTCGCACCCTGGGGGCTAGCTCTCCGGCCCGCCTTGCGTCACAATCTTAGCCGGCGGCCGGACGGGGGTCCGGCCTCGGGGTCGCGTCGGGGTTAGAGGGGTCATGGAAGAGCTAGTCAAACAGCTTCCGTTCATTCTCATACTTTTCATGTTGTTCGTGCTGCCGATGATTGCGCGCAGCCAGCGCAATGCGGAAATCGAACGGCGCTTTTCGAAAATCCAGAAAAAACGACGGTCACGGATCATCGCCATCGTGCATCGCGACGAGCCGATGGGCTTTCTCGGCATTGCGACGCTGCGCCATATCGATCTCAATGACGCCGAGGAGGTGCTCGAAGCGATTCGGCGCACGCCCCCGAATACGCCGCTGGAGATCGTTCTCCACACGCCCGGCGGCCTCGTCTTGCCGGCCTTGCAAATCGCCCGCGCGGTGAAGGCGCACAAAGGCAAGAAGACGGTCTTCGTGCCGCATTACGCCATGTCCGGCGGAACGATGATCGCGCTCGCGGCCGACGAGATCGTGCTGAACAAACACGCCGTGCTCGGCCCGATCGATCCGCAGATCGGCGGGCTTCCCGCCGCCTCGATCCTGCGCGTCGCCAAGGCGAAGTCGGTCGATGCGACGGACGACTACACGCTTGTCCTCGCCGATCTCGGCGCGATGGCGATCAACCAGCTTGAGACGGCGGCGCGCGAGCTGCTCGCAGGCTCGACGACGCCCGAAGCGGCCGCGCGCATCGCGCAGCTTCTGTCGAGCGGGCGCTGGACGCATGATTATCCAATCGAAGCGGACGAGGCGCGCGAGATCGGCCTGCCGGTCCCGAACAGCCACGTCCCCGAGGATCTGATGGAGCTGATGGCGCTCTTCCCGAGCACGGTGCGCCGCAATTCCGGCGTGCGCTGGTTCGATTCTGCAAGGGCGCTGTTTGCAAAGCCTAAGCCGGCGCCGATCGCCGAGAGCAATCCCTTCACCGGCTATCAGCCGGGGCCCGGCGCGCGGAGCTTCAGCTACGGGCCCTGGGACCCGCGCGATCTGCGCCCGCATGGCGAGCCCGGCCCCGGCCCGCGGGATTTCCGCGCCGACCGCAGCGTCCGGCGGCGCTAGCCTTGACTCGTCCCGACCGCTAGGCTGCGCGAATGTTCACGAAATTCTTCCACGAGCTGAAATCGGCGGGCCTGCCTGTCTCGCTGCGCGAATATCTCACGCTGATGGAGGCGCTAGACGCCGATCTCGCCAGCCGGCGGGTCGAGGATTTCTACTATCTCTCACGCGCCTCCCTCGTGAAGGACGAGCGCAATCTCGACAAATTCGACCGCGTCTTCGGCCATGTCTTCCAGGGAATTGAGAGCCTCGTTGAGGGCCTAGAGGCTGAAATCCCCGAGGAGTGGCTGCGCCTTGTCAC
>JBFXBB010000314.1:0-3302 GCA_050183685.1 Amphiplicatus sp. | reverse complement strand
GTCGACACCGCGGGCCGGATAGAGCGGAGCGTGTCATACATGGCGAGGCCGGCCGAAACCGAGCCGCCAGGCGAATTAATATCAAAGGAACTCTCCTTTTTGGGGTTCTCCGCCTCAAGGAAGAGGAGCTGGGCGACGATGAGGGTCGAGACCTGATCGTGGACGGGCCCGGCGAGAAAGATGATCCGCTCCTTCAAGAGGCGGGAATAGATGTCATAGGCCCGCTCGCCGCGGCTCGATTGCTCGACCACCATCGGCACCAGGGTGTTCATGTAAATATCGTGGGGGTCCTTCATGCGTCCTTTCCCGATCAGCCCTCGCGTCCGCGCCCTCTGCGCGGGCCGCCTGTCTTTAGATATGGGCGCTCGTCCCGTTTCGCCATACCGCTCGCGAAGAGGTTAGCCCAGGTCGGCTTAAGCGAGGGTTATTCTCGGCAAATGGCAAGAATAAGGTGGGGATGAGGGCGGGGGCCCGATCCCTTATTCCTCGTCCCTCTCGCCCTCGGGGTCCTTCATCAGATCCTCCTTGGAGACCTTGACCTCGGTCACGCTCGCGCGTTCCAGGATGTAGTCGACGACCTTCTCCTCGAAGAGCGGCGCGCGGATCTGGGCGATCGCGCCGGGATTTTGCTGATAGTATTGGAGCACCTGCTGGGGCGTGACTTCCTGGCCCTGGGCGCGCAGGATCTGCGCCTCGCGCATCGCCTGCTCCTGGACCGCGCGCTGCAACTGGTCGGTCGGCACCTGCACTTCGGCGCGCTTGCCGATTTCGGCGAGAACGAGGCCGAGCCGGACGCGCCTTTCGGCGATCTTGCGATATTCCTCTTTCAGCTCGTCCTCGGTCTTGTCCTTGTCTTCCTCGTCGCGTTCGCTGTTTTCGACCTGCGCCCAGATTTGACTGAACTCGGAATCGACCATGCCCTTCGGCAGGTCGAATGAATGCGCGGCGTCGAGCTTGTCGAGCAGGAGCCGCTTCACATGCCCGCGCGAAAGACTCTTATAATCGGCCTCGATCCGCTCTTTGAGGCGTGACTTCAACTCGTCAAGACCGTCGAGCCCGAACTTTTTGGCGAGTTCGTCGTCGATCGCGACGTCCTCAGGCGCTTTGACCTCCTGCACCGCGACGTCGAATTCGGCCTCCTTGCCGGCGAGGTCTTCCGCGCCGAAATCTTCCGGGAACGTCACCTTGACCATGCGCGTCTCGCCGGCCTTGGCGCCTTCGAGCTGTTCTTCAAAGCCCGGGATGAAACGGCCGGAGCCCAGAACGATCTCCTGCCCCTCGCCCTTGCCGCCGTCAAACTCCTTGCCGTCGATGCGGCCGACATAATCGATGACGAGGAGATCTTCCTTGACCGCGGCCTCGCCTTCGGGCCGCGGGCGATAAGAGCGCTGTTGCTCGGCGATCGTCTTCACCGCCGCCTCGACTTCATCTTGCGGCACATCGGCGACCGGGCGCTTCAGCGCCAGAGTCGAAACGTCCATCGGCTCGAAGGTCGGAAGGATCTCGGCGTGAACGTCATATTCGAGATCGGCCTTGCCTTCGATCACCGCCTCCATGTCGCCATGAAAATGCGGATGCGGCGCCGTCGCCGGCTTCAGATCGCGGTCGGAAAAAGCCTTCTCGGCGGTTTCATTGACGAGTTCCTGAACGATCTCGCCCATGACGCCCTTGCCATAGAGCTTCCTCAGATGCGCGACCGGCGCCTTGCCCTTGCGGAACCCCTTCAGATGCACCTGCCCCTTCATCCGTTCGAGGCGTTGCACAAGCCGCTTGTCGAGCTCGGCGGCGGACACTTTCACCGTGAACCGGCGATCGAGCCCCTCGGCGCTTTTTTCCGTGACTTCCATGATTGTTCCTATCGCAACTTCTCAACTATTCCGGCGCGTTCCGGTCCTGACGGCCGCGCCAGGCGTAGCCCGAAGGGCGAAGCCTGGTGCGGATGAGAGGACTCGAACCTCCACGGGTCGCCCCACTGGAACCTAAATCCAGCGCGTCTGCCAGTTCCGCCACATCCGCAAGGATCAAGGCCGAGGCTTCTATCGCAGGAAGCGCGCCAGCGTAAAGCGCGTCAGAAGCGCTTTTCGAGCCAAAGGACATCCCAATAGCGGCCGAATTTGCGGCCGACCTCGTGAAAGACTCCAATCTCCACGAAGCCGAAGCGCCTGTGCAAGCCGAGCGAGGCCTCATTCGGCAGGGTGATCCCGGCGAGCGCGGCATGGACATCCTCATCCGCGAGCGCCTCGAACAGGCGGCGATAAAGCGCCCCGCCGAGGCCGCGGCCGACATGAGCGGGGTCGAGATAGATCGTCGTCTCGACCGACGTGTCATAGGCGCGCTTCTCCTTGTGCTTCGTCGAGCCCGCATAGCCGGCGAGCGCGCCGCCGACGACCGCGACGAAAAGCTGACAGCGGCCCGCCGCGCCGAATTGCGCGAACCAGGCGCGCCGCTGCTCGACCGTGAAGGGCTCGATATCGAAGGTGATCGGCGTTTCCGCCACATAGCGATTGTAAATCGCGGTGATCGCGGGGAGGTCCGCCGCTTCCGCCCGCCGCACCTCAGCTTCCGATCCCGCCTGCGCCATTAAAACGCCTTTGGCAGTCCCGCCGTTTTCAGCGTCGCATTGGCGGTATGCCGGCGCTTGCATCCGCGGTCTACCGGAAAATTCTTGTCGGTGATCGGGCTATGCCAGATCTCGTGATCGCCCTTGCCGCTTCTGACAAAGCGACAACCTGCCTGCTTAAGCAGGTCCGCCAGCTCAGCGTAGTATTTTGAGCCCACCGCCGTCCAATCTGTGTTGCAACACGAAAGCGGGCGGAACGGCGGTCGCTTCTTCGCGAAGCGTTGGAAGAATATTCAGACGGAATAGCTCGCCGGCCATCTCGGCGGCCTTCTCGGCGAGTTCGTCGAGACTATCAGCCTCGACGACAAGTCCAAGCTCCTCATTCGTCGCGACATAACCTGCGGGTTCGTCGCCTTCCGCCTCGACCCGGTCAACCGCGATCTGAAATATTCTGGCATAGCTGCGCATGCGGCCAATATAAGCGACCCTGCCGCTAACGACTAGGGCTGGCCTCGCTCGGCGCGAGAAGCGTTCGCAGCACCCCTGGGAGGATCTCCGGAAGATCCTCGGCGATAAGGCCGGGGCCGGCCGCCTGACCGCAGGCGCCGTGCAGAAAGGCCGCCGCGGCGGCCGCCTCGAAGCCGGCCATGCCCTGCGCGCGAAGTCCCGCGACAAGGCCGGCCAGCACGTCGCCCGCGCCCGCCGTGGCGAGATCGGGCGGGGCGTTTCCATTGATCGCGGC